>DASPZW010000455.1:0-8824 GCA_035636055.1 Actinomycetota bacterium | reverse complement strand
CTCCCCGCACGAAGAGCTCACCCCCCTGGACGGCGTTCAGGGCACGCGCCACGTTGTCGACTGGGTTTCCGGCTCGGTGTTGACCACCACGTGGTCGACCCCGCCCGAATCAGCCTCGGACAGGCGCAGGCTCAGGCGCATGAGACCCCGATCGCGTTCGTCGCTAGCCCCCTGGAAAGAAGGTCTGCGGTACCCAGGCCGAGACGCCTGCTAGAGCGGGAGAATGACGTCCTTCGCTTCGCCCTGCAGTGGGACGACCTCGTAGGTTTCCTCAGCGCCGGGACGGTTGATGAAGCCACGCTACGTCGTTTTGATCCCCACAGTCTCGAAGTTGACGGGGTTCTGCCTGGTCACGCCCGTGACCTGCGGCAGGACAAGGGTGGAGGTGGTCCCGCCCACGTCTGGATGAGGCGCCCTCAGTGTCACGGTCAGCAACGTGCCGAGGGCGCTGTCGAGGCGTGTGATCTGCGACCCGAAGAAGGTGAGGTCTCCTTCGGGGCCCTGATAGTGCAGCTCCCCTCCCTCGTGGCCGGCCACGACCGGGCCGGGCGTAGCCGGGAAGAAGGTGATCGTCGTGCCCGCACCGCTGAAGGTGAACTCGTTGGCGCCGCTCCCGCCGTACCCAGCGCTCGCAACGCCCTCGTCGTGCCTGACTGACATCGTCGTGCCTCCTCTCGGTGTGGCCCTGGAATCCACAGTTCGACTCCACGGGTCTGAACAGGTTGATGAGACGACGATAGGAAGGGCGGTGGGGCGCAGCATCACGGAGCGCCGTGATCTTTAGGGCGTTGACGCCCCAGGGGCCTTGGGATTGCACGGGCCCTGGTTCTTCCACACCGGAGCGGTCCCCGGCGACCCACCAGAGCACAAGAATGCTCAAACGGGCCAGAAGGACAATCTTCCTCGGCTTCGTACCGCTGGTGGCAGCGGCAGAGGTCAGGCTTCGGAGGGGGCGGTGCCCGGCTCGGACGGGGCCCCGTCGGCCTCGCCGGCCGCAACCCGGCGCCGGACGTCCTCCATGTCCACCCCTCGGATGGCGCCGATCAGGTGCGCCAGGGTCGGGCCCGGCAAGGCGCCGGGCTGGGAGAACAGCAGGATCCCGTCGCGGAAGGCGAACAGCGTCGGGATCGACATGATCTTCGCCGCTGCGGCAAGGGCCTGCTCCGCCTCCGTGTCCACCTTCCCGAACACGATGTCCAGGTTCGCCTCGGACGCCTGCTCGAACACCGGGGCGAACCGCTTGCACGGACCGCACCACCCCGCCCAGAAGTCGACGAGGACGATCTCGTTGCTCTTCACGGTGTCCCAGAACGTGTCGCCAGTCAGTGCAACGGTCGCCACGGCGCTCTCCAATCTGTCATTCATTTTTCAACGCCCAACCGCCGCGCCTGATTCCGGGCTCCCGGCATGCTGGCGCCGGTTGCCTTGACACCGCCCGCCCCGGGGAAGAATTTCGCCTCGGTGCGGCGGGAAGCGGAGGGATCGGGGGGCGGGCGGATGACCGGTTCTCGGCACATCTGGCGGCGACGTCTTGTTGCGCCCGCCTGTGTGCAGTTGCTCGAGGTGCTGTCCCCCCTCGGCCTCGGCACGGCGCTGGCCAAGCCCGCTCCCCCGAACCCCGACGGGCCTCCCGTATCCCCCCAGCACCAGTTGGCCCCCAACGACCTGGCAGCCATCGACGCCAGCCGCTGGATCGTACAGCTCGCCGAGCCGTCGGTGGCGGCACACGTCAAGCCGGCCACCGGGCACCTCCAGGCCTGGGCGCCGGGCGCGCTGGCCTACCAGGCGCACCTTGGCGACAGCCAGCGCGTTCGAGGCGACCCTCGCCCAGACCGCCAGGGGGGCAACGGTCGACCACCACGACTCAATGGCGCTGAATGGTATGTCGGTGAAGATGTCGAAGGACGAGGCCGGCGCCGTCCGGCGTCTGCCCGGCGTCAAAGCGGTCACCCCGGACGTCCCCTACCAGCTCGACATGTACAGGCCTTGAGCCAGATCCCCTTCCTACTGAGCCGTTCTGGATTTCCCATCGTCCCATCGTCCCCAAGAAGGAGAGGTATTCCATGGGTTGTCCCGTCTGTCGGCAGCCTCACCAGGTCCGGAATCGGCATCGCCGCCCAGTTGGCCGCGCTCCTCCGCTCCCTCGGTGTCCCTTTCTGAACTCAACCATTCCTGGTAGCAGGGCCGCCACGAACGCTCGCCCGGCGTCCCAAGAAAGAGAGGATTCGCATGCCTAATATTCCCGGTGGCTCCATGGTCTCCATCGTCGGCATCGTCAACGGCGCGATCAACGGCATCTTCCCCCAGGTGCTTGTATTCCTCCGCTCCATCGGTGCCCCTGTCTGAACGAGGGGCGCCCCTGCACCTCAACGGCCCTCCCGGGACCCCGGAGGCAATCAGGGGAGTCGTGCAACTGTCAAGGTAGAGAGGGGGCTAATCTCACGCCTCAAGGCTCGGGAGTTGCTCGGTGGCGGTCGTGCACCGCCGATAGACCCCCAGGTGCTCGCAGACGCGGTCGGCGGTCACCTCGGCCATCTTGCGGAAGGTGGTGAACTTACCGCCGACGATCGTTACGAACCCCGCCACGCCGTCGTGCTCGCGGTGGTCGAGTAGGCGGTGCGAGCGCGACACCTCCCGGTCGCCGGCTGTCCCCGCCGGTCCCTCCCGGAACAGGGGCCGGACCCCGGCCCACACCTTGAGCACGGGCGCTTGGCGCAAGCCGGGGACGAGGCGCTCTCCCTCGGCGAGCATCCGGGCGGTCTCGTCGGGTACGACCTCCAGGTCGTCGGGGTCGGGCGACGCGATGTCGGTCGTGCCGAGCACGCTGGACGTGCCGCTCGGGACGATGATGTCCCCGTCGGCCGGTAGGCGGCAGCGGTTGACGACCGCGTCGAGGAGGCGGTGCCGAAAAGCGATGAGGATGCCTTTCCCGGCGACGACCGTGACCTCGCAGCCCGCCATCGCCGCCACCCTGCCCGCCCAGGCACCCGCCGCGTTGACTGTGACCTCGGCCCGGACCTCCATCTCGTCGCCGGACCCGCTCCGCACGACCGCCCCGCCAACCCGGTCCCGCTCACGGATCAGGCCCGTCACGGCGTGGCCGGTGAGGATGCCGGCCCCAAGGTCGTGCGCCGACCGGGCACAGGCCCGGACGGTCCCCGCCGCGTCCACCGCCGCGTCCGGCACCGTGAATGCCCGCCGGATGGCGGGGTGCAGCAGCGGCTCGGCGTGGAGGGCGTCGCCCACCGTCACCTCCTCGCAGGGGATCCCGGCGACCCGGCAGCCCTCGACGAGCTTCGAGGCGTAGGTCGGATCGTCCCAGGGCGTCTCCACGACGTACCCTCCGGAGTCCTCGATGCAGGCTCCGGCGATGCGCCGGAGAATCCGGTTCTCCGCCCAGCACTCCGCCGCCGAGTCGGGGTCGTTCACGGCGTACCTGGCTCCGGAGTGCAGCAGCCCGTGGGAGCGGCCGGTCGCACCGGCGGCGAGGTCGCCGCGCTCCACCAGGACGGCCGGCACCCCCCGCAGGGCGAGGTCCCACACGACCCCGGCCCCGGTCGACCCGCCCCCGATCACCAGGACCCGGGTCTCGAGGTGGTTCACCGGCGTCGCCGATCCCGCCGGCGCCCGTGGCTCGGTTTCACTCGTCGACCCAGTCGAGGGTGCGGGCGACGGCCTTCTTCCACTGGCGGTACTCACGCTCGACCCGGCCGGGGTCCATGCCGGGCTCCCACCGTCGGTCCTGCCCCCAGTTCGCCCGCAGGTCCTCGACCTCCTCCCACAAGCCGACGGCCAGCCCGGCGGCGTACGCGGCTCCCAGCGACGTCGTTTCTGCCACGGTGGGGCGGATCACCGGCACGCCGAGGACATCGGCCTGGAACTGCATCAGAAGGTCGTTGTGGACCATGCCCCCGTCCACCTTGAGGGAGGTGAGCGCCACCCCCGAGTCGGCGTTCATCGCATCCACCACCTCACGGGTCTGCCAGGCCGTGGCCTCGAGGACCGCCCGGGCGATGTGGCCCCTCGTCACGTACCGGGTGAGCCCGGCGATGACGCCTCGGGCGTCGCTTCGCCAGTGAGGTGCGAAGAGCCCGGAGAAGGCCGGGACGACGTACACGCCGCCGTTGTCCTCGACGCTGCGGGCCACGTCCTCGACCTCGGCCGACGTCGCGATCATGCCCAGGTTGTCCCGGAGCCACTGCACGAGGGCGCCCGTGACGGCGATCGCACCCTCCAGGCAGTAGACCGGTGGCCGGTCGCCGATCCGGTACGCGAGCGTCGTGAGGAGCCCACGAGCGGACTGCACCGGCGTCGGCCCGGTGTTGAGCAACAGGAAGCATCCCGTGCCGTAGGTGTTCTTCGCCTCCCCGGGGGCGAAGCAGGTCTGGCCGAAGAGGGCCGCCTGCTGGTCGCCGAGGTCGCCGGCGACGGGGACGCCCGCCAATGGGCCGGTCACCTCCCCGTAGACCTGGGACGAGGCCCGGATCTCCGGCAGCATCGCCCGGGGGATCCCGAGCGTGCCGAGGATCTCGTCGTCCCAGTCCAGCGTCGCGAGGTCCATCAGCATGGTGCGGCTGGCGTTGGTGACGTCGGTCACGTGCAGCCCACGGCCCGGGCCCCCTGTGAGGTTCCAGATGCACCACGTGTCGATCGTGCCGAACAACACGTCGCCGCCCTCGGCCCTCGATCGCACACCCTCGACGTTGTCCAGGATCCAGCGGATCTTCGGGCCGGAGAAGTAGGTGGCGACGGGCAGCCCGGTGGTCGCCCGGAACCGGTCCTGCCCGCCGGCGCGGGCCAAGTCGTCGCAGAGCTGACGGGTGCGCGTGTCCTGCCAGACGACTGCATTGCAAACCGGGGTGCCGGTCCGGCGATCCCAGACGACCGTCGTCTCACGTTGGTTGGCGACCCCGAGCGCCGCGAGGTCTCCCGGGGTGAGGTCTGCCCGTGCCAGGGCCTCCCGGATGACTTCGTGGCTGCGGCGCAGGATCTCCAGGGGGTCGTGCTCGACCCATCCGGGCCGGGGGTAGATCTGGGCGTGCTCCTTCTGGCAGGTCGCGACCACCCGGCCGGCACGGTCGAAGATCATGAACCTCGTGCTGGTGGTGCCCTGGTCCAGTGCCGCCGCGTACTGCGCCATCGCGGGGACATTGTCTGCCCCGCCCCGCCCCGGGGGCGACGAGCCCCAGCCCTACGCTGCGTTGAAGTAGGCGCTCGAGTCCGATCTCCAGAGGAACATGATGGCGCCGAGGCCGATCAGCCACCCGACGGCGCTCCCCAGCTTCTGGAAGCCCGAATTCGGCGAGATCACGATGTAGAGGAGGCCCAGGGTGTTGATGCCGAAGAGGACCGTGCTGACGATCCGGGCCCAGCTGTGGCCCGCCTTGTTCGCGAAGGCCATCCACAGCCACAGGCCCACGCCGATCAGGCCGACGATGACACCGAAGGCGATGCCGACGTTCACCGCGGTGTTGATCTCCGAGTCGGTCAGGCTGGGCCGGCTCGCGATAATGGCCTTACGGATGGCGTCCTTGGCCGTGAGGCTGATGACGATGCCGATGAGGCTGAACGCAGCGCCGGTGTACATCAGCTTCACCGCCGTCAGCACCGACGCCGGGGCGGTGGGACGCTGCGGGGGCGGTGGCATGTTCGCACCGCCTGGATATCCTGGGTAGTTCGACACGTTTTCTCCCTCCTTCGGATCGGAACAGTGCTGCCGGGTGTACGGTTTGAGCCACCCTCCCGGGCTTGCCCGGGATGGACGTAAGTATAGAAGTGTTCAAACAAGAAATAAAGCTCTACGTCTTTCCTGTTAACTAGGTTAAATTTCTCCTATCGGGTGATTCACGGGGGCGGCGTTTCTGCCGAGACTAGAGGTGCAGAACTGTGTCGTCCGCGCCCAAACCCAGGGAGGTCGCCGTGAAGAACGCAGTCGCAGGCTTCGACGCCGTCGTCATCAACCGCCCCCGGAGCCGGCGGACCCCGAGACGCTCCGGCCGCCTGCTGCGCCTGGCGGCGATCGTGACCCTCTTCGCGGGGATGCTCCTGTCCCGCAGCCTTCCCGGCGAGGCCACGCCTGCGACCGGCCCCCACTGCGTGGCCCGGTTGGGCGCTAGCCTCCCGAGCCTGCGCTGCTTTAACACCCTCAGCGACGCGATCGCTGCCGCGACCCATGGCCGGGTGCACCTCCCGCAGGGAACCACCGGACCGCAGATCCGGGACATGGCGCTCAATCAGGGGGCCGCCGCGAGCAATATCTACGTCCTCTCCGTCGAATGGACGGGATCCAACTTCAGCGGGCCCAGCCTGACCTGGGAGGGCTCCTCGCCCTGTGGCTACTACGCGAACAGCTCCATGCCGAGCGGCTGGAACGACACCATCCGTTCCGTCGCCCAGTACTCGGGCTGCGCGACAACCCTGTACTGGGACATCAATTTCGGGGGCCCGACCTATCCGATCAACGTCAACGCCCAGGTGGCAGACCTGGGCGGCTTCGACAAGAACATGTCGTCGCAGAAGTGGTGCCCGGCCTACCCGTGTAGCTGACCTTCGAGCGCCGACGGCTACTGGGCCGGCCGGGTTGGCGGGGAGGCCAGCCCGAGCTTCCCGCAGGTGAATGGTCCTACTTCGGGGAAGATCCCGGCGGTGCCGTCCGGCAGCGTGCAGGCCGCCAGTGCAGGTACGGGCTGCTCGGCGGCATCGGCGACGGCCGCCGAGGGGTGCAACATGCCCGTTCCGTGGTTCAGGAAGCCCTGGCGCCACAGCATGGCGCAGACGGAGAGCGCGCTCTCCACCTGCGCCGCTGAACCGGTCCGGCCGCCGGCGGTGATCGTCGTCCCGGTGGAGGGCTTGCCCTGCCCGTAGCTGGATACGGTGTAGCACCGGGCGCTACCGAAGTTCGTCGTCTCCCGGATCCTGAAGAATGCCCGGCCGCCGATGACGCTGCCGGCGATGACCACAACGCTCACAACCGCCAGGAGCCCCGCTTCGTGGCGGTGCCAGATTCCTGTGATCTCGGCCGTCTTGCTCACGTCCCCACCTTCCTACGAACCCGCCTCCAAAACAAGAGGGAAGAGACGGGACCCGGCGGCTGGACCCCCTGCCCGGGGGCTCAGGCGGAGGCGGGAGCCTCCCCAGCGGCTGCTTGGCCCGGGTCGGGCCCGAGTTCCTCGGCGAGCTGTTCCTCCATCTTCTCGAGCTCTTCTGTCTCCTCCTCGAGCTCATCCAGGCTGGCGTGCTCCGGGGCTGCGGGCGCCTCATCGGTCACGGGAACTCCCCCCTTCGTGTACTGGCCAGGGCGGCCACCACTGACCACTCGAACAATACAGCCTTTGTCCCCGAAGCCACCTGTGGCCTACGGACTCGCGATGGCCGTCGCGGGGGGTGCAGGCGTGACGGTCACGACCACCTTGTCCAGGATCTGCGGGTCGAACGGGGTGTGGTCGGCGTAGCCGACTTCGACCCAGATCGTGTTGTCGCCGGCCTTCAGCAGGGTCCCCGGGATGTCGGTCGTCGCCGAGGCGGTGTGGATGATGGCCGAGTCGCCGCTGGGGATCGGGCCCCCGGGCGCCGTCGGCTCCTTGTTCACGAAGATGTGGAGATGTCCGGTGGTCTTGTCCTTGTTCGACCTGTCCTCTGTCGCCTTGACGAGGGCGACGCCCTGAACGGTCGCCGTGACCCGGACCGGCTGGCCGGCGGTCGCCGTGGCCGGAGCTGTGAGATGGACGGTGGGACCGGCCACGGTGACCGACGTCGTCACCCCGGCGTCGCCGATCCGGCGGTGTGCCCCGTCGCCGAGCACGATCACGAGCTTGTGGACCCCGTCCGCCAAGCCGGTGAGGTGGATCGGGTTCTCGGCCGTGTGGACGATCCCGGCGACCTTGGGGATCGCCTCGCCGGCGGCGACGGGATCTTTGTCGATGAAGACGTGGAAGTGCCCGGTCAGCCCGGACGTGTCCCCGTCGGCCTTGACGATCCTGATGCCGGTCACCGTGAGGGCAATCATTGCCGTGTTGCCGGACACCACGGTGGCGGTCGGGGCGCTCGAAAGCTGGAGGGTCGGAGATGCCGCGGCGGCAGTGGTTGCCGTGGCCGACGGTGACGCCCCACCCCCGACGGTCGAGTCTTTGCAGGCTCCGCCCGCCAAGATGAGCGTGCCCAGCAGTGCCATGATCCTGATTGTCTTCATTGTCCCTCCGTCCGCTCTGTGACCGTCTTGTCCCAACCTTAGAGAAACGAACTACGGCGCGCAGCTGTTGCCGTGGGTGTCGCAAAAGAACAGGCCGGCGTCCGGCTCGTCGTTGTTGCCGCCCTGGAAGTACGTCTCGGGCACCCAGCCCCAATGGCTGTTGCCCGACGCGTCCTTGTCGCTCAGCGTGAACGCCCACCAGCCGTTGCGGAGCGTTCCCTGGACGAAGGTCGAGTGGTAGCTCTGCCCCACGAACCAGTTGGTGCTCCCGCCGGCCTGCAGCACGCCCACCTGGTGCGCCCCGTTGCCCAGGTCCGGCGAGTCGAAGACCGGGACGTTGCCGCTCGCCAGCGGGCAGCGCTGCGCCCGGTGGCCCGTGCTGTCGTCCGTCTCCGTGAACTGCGCCCCGCACGGGTACCGGTCGGTCGTGGCCGTCGGTGGCGGCGCCGGCTGGGTCGGTGCCGGAGCGGTGGGGGCAGGCGAGCTGGGCATCAGGGAGGTCGTTGGGGATGGCGAAGGTACCGGCTTCACCGTCACGGGGGCCGGCGGCGTCACGGTGGAAACGGGCGGCGTCGACGCGGCATGGGTCGGGGGCCGGCTGCTGCGGCCGGGCGTCGTGGGGGCCCCGTCCGGTGA
>DASPZW010000454.1:0-7780 GCA_035636055.1 Actinomycetota bacterium | reverse complement strand
CCTGGCGGCACTGCTGCGGCCCAAGCCGGAGGACGCACCGCCGGCCAAGCCCGATGCCAAGCCTGCAGCCAAGCCCGCTGCCAAGCCCAAGCCCAAGCCACAGGCCGGAGGGCAGGCCGGGGCGAAGTCGCAACCGGGCTCGAAGTCGCAGGCCGGAGCGAAGGGGCAGGCAAACAGACCCAAGCTGCGGCCCAAAACTCCGGCCAGTGCCGCAGCCCAGGACGCCCAACCCCAGGACGCCCCGGCCGGCTCGGACAACAGCCAGCCGTCAAACGGCACGCCGAAGACGGCCCCGGCCACAGCAAAGAGCAACGGGAAGGCGTCGCCGGCGGGAAAACCGGTCGGCTCGGGATCGTCGTCGCGGCCGAGGAACACCAGCGCTCGAAAGCGCCGGCGGCGATGACATCCACGGACGACACCGGGATCGACGAGGTCTCCGCGACAGGGAAGGTGGCAACGCCGCCAGACGGTGCGTCCGTCGCCCCGCCCAAGGTCGGCGAAGGCGACCCGGCCGAGCAGGCCGGCGCGCAGGCGCCCGGTGCCGGTGAGCCTGGGGACGAGGCCCAGGAGAGCGAGGAAGACCGCCTGGCAATGGCGCAGGAGGATGCGCTCGACTTCATCGACGGGCTGCTGGAGGCCATGGATGTCGACGGCGAGGCAACCGCCGAGATCCGGGACCGGCGCGTGTACGTGTCGGTTCAGGGCGAGGAGGCAGCGATCCTCATTGGCCACCACGGCCAGACGCTTGACGCCATCCAGGAACTGCTCCGCAGCGCCGTCCAGCGCCAGGTGCGGGCACGTGTCTGGGTCACACTCGATGTGCAGGGCTACCGGGAGCGGCGCAAAGAGGCGCTCCGGGAACGGGCAAAGGAGATGGCGGCAAGGGCGATCGACGAGGGTGAGATGGAGCTTGAGCCCATGAACGCCTTCGAGCGCAAGATCGTCCACGATGCCGTGGGCGAGATCGAGGGCGTGACAAGCTTCAGTGAGGGCGAAGAACCCTACCGACGAGTGGTCATCGCCCCCGAAGACTGAAGGGCCTCCGGCCCAGCGTCACGGCTCTCGCCGAAAAGCCACGCTGAAACCCACGTTCCACGGGAAACACGACTCGTTCCACCCTTCCTCGGCCGCTCACATCCCCTCTTTGGCGGGGTTCCACGGGAAACACGACCAGATTCCTGCAGGCTCGTGCCAGATGGATGTGTGGAAATCCTTGCCGTGGCGGGGTTCCTGCATATCATTGGCGCGGTTGCCGGCAGCTCGCCGGGACCCGCTAGGGAGCAACTATGGTCATGTCCGTCGAGGATTCCGAGCTCACCCCCCTACGCCATTCCCCGCGGGCCCCGCGGGCGAGGGTCATGGCGATTGCCAACCAGAAGGGCGGGGTGGGAAAGAGCACCACGGCAGTCAACCTCGGCGGGTGGCTGGCGCTCGACGGGCACCGGGTTCTGATTGTCGATCTCGATCCCCAGGCAAACGCCTCCACCGGTGTCGGGGTCGATCCCCGCCGGGCCCCCGCCACCGTCTACGACGTGCTGGTGGACGACCGGCAGGTCGAGGACGCCATCGAACCGACGGCCATCAAGGGGTTGTTCTGCCTGCCCTCGAACATCGACCTGGCGGGAGCCGAAATCGAAATGGTCCCGATGCTGTCCCGGGAGATGCGCCTGAAACGGGCGCTCGCGCCGGTGGTGGAGCAGTTCGACTTCATCTTGATCGACTGCCCACCCTCGCTCGGCCTGCTCACCGTCAACGCCCTCGTGGCCGCCAGCGAGGTCCTGGTGCCGATCCAGTGCGAGTACTACGCCCTCGAGGGGGTCGGCCAGCTCCTCAAGAACGTGCAACTGATCCGCTCCAGCCTCAATGCGGGTCTCCGCTTGACCGGGATCGTTCTGACCATGTACGACGCCCGGACGAAACTGGCCGAGGAGGTGGAGAGCCAGGTCCGCGGCCACTTCACGGGGCGGGTGTTCCGCGCGGTCATCCCGCGCAGCATCCGCCTGGCCGAGGCTCCCTCATTCGGTCAGCCCGTCGCGCTGTACGACCCGAAGTCAAAGGGGGCACAGGCGTACCGTCGCCTGGCCATGGAGATTCTCGGGAAACCCGACGAAGATGCGACCCCGGCGCCCGAATCCCGGGTGGACACGGCCGAACCGTCCCCGCCCGAGCCACATCTGAGCTCGGAGCCGGCTCCGAGCTCGGAGCTCCCGCCGGCCGTGGCCGAGCTCCCGCCGGTGTATGCACCGCACGTTGACGGAGACCACGAACAAGGAGGAGACGCGTGACGGCACGAACCGGTCTTGGTCGAGGGCTCGGAGCACTGATCCCCACAGGGGCGAGCGTCCTGGAGGAGCTCCCAACCGCTTCGGTCGTCCCGAACCCTCGGCAGCCACGGCAGAGCTTCGATGACGAGACGATCAGCGACCTGGCGGCATCGATCCGGCAGGTGGGTATCCTGCAGCCGGTCGTCGTGCGTCCTGTGGGCGACGGGACCTACCAGCTCGTGGTGGGCGAACGTCGTTGGAGGGCGGCCCGGCGTGCCGGCCTGGCCCTGATCCCTGCCCTCGTCATCGAAACCGACGAGCAGGGCGCCCTGGAACGGGCGCTGGTCGAGAACGTCCACCGCCAGGACCTCAATGCCGTCGAGGAGGCTGCCGCCTACCAGCAGCTCATCGAAGAGGCGGGGTTGACCCACGAGGACCTTGCAGAGCGCCTCGGTCTCTCCCGGCCCACCGTCAGCAACGCCCTACGCCTCCTGGACCTCCCGCCGTCGGTGCAGCGCCTCCTGGTGGACCGGCGGCTGTCCGCCGGGCATGCCCGGGCACTCCTGGGGCTCACGGGCCACCCGCTGCTCGAGCGGGTCGCCCAGCGGGTCGCCGCCGAGGGGATGTCGGTCCGTAAGACCGAGGAGGTCGTCCGGGGCTACCGGCTCAACATCCCCCAGGACGCTCCCAGCGTGCCCCGGGCACGTCCTGCCACGTTGGACGACATGGGCGAGGCACTCTCCGAGGCCCTCCAGACCCGGGTCCGGGTCACGATGGGCAAGCGCAAGGGCCATGTCGTGATCGAGTGCGGTTCCCGGGACGACCTGCAGCGGGTGTGCGACGGGCTCCTCCGCCGCCCGGGGGCCGACGTACCCGGTTCAGACACATCCGGTCCCGACGAGCCTTCGGACCCGCTGCCGGTGGGGTTGCCATCGTCGCCCTTCGAAGACGACGACCTCTACCCCGAGATCTGACCTCCGAGAGCGGCCCCCCTCAGGCATCGAGGGCAGCGCACGGCAGCGCGTCAGCGGAGGTCGTCGCCCAGGCCGTAGTACGCCCGCACCGCCCGGACCATCGCCTGGACCACGATCCCCGACGAGGCCGGTTCCGACAGCATCTTCGCCTCGTCGGGGTTGGTGATGAAGCCGGGTTCCACCACCACCGCCGGCATCCGGGTCTCCCGCAGGATGGGGTAGGCCTTCCCGTGGGACCAGCAGTCGGCGAGCCCGCAGGCGACGAGGCACTCCCGGATCAACCCTGCCAGGTGCTCCCCCGGCTCCGAGGCGATGCCGCCGTGCTCCCAGTAGTACGTGGCGGCCCCGCGGGCGACCTCGCTCGGGTGAGCGTTGAGGTGCAGCGATATCAAGAGGTCGGCGCTCGCTTCGTTCGCCCTCCTCGCCCGCTCCGAGTCCGTCGGGCCGTCATGGGGGCCACGGGTGAGGATGACCTCGGCACCCTCTGCCTCCAGCATCTCGGCCATCTGGGCTGCCAGGGGGAAGACCAGGTCGGCCTCCGTCTCTCCCGACGGCCCCCGCGACCCCGGGTCGTCCCCGCCGTGGCCCGGGTCGAGGGCGAGCCGCTTGCCGGCGACCCCGGGCGGCCCGGCTCGCCTGGCCTCCCGCTCGCGGGTCCGGGGGCCGAGCCCCGTCCGGGTCACAAGACGGAGGCGGCGGAACGCCTTTAACGTCTCAAGCCCAACAAGGCCGTCGTCTGAGATGCCCAAGTCGCGCTGGAAGTCCCGCAATGCCGCCGCAGTGCCCCAGCCGTAGATGCCGTCGTGCTTGCCGGCGGCGAACCCAAGGGCATTGAGGCGCGATTGGAGGTCCCGCACGTCGTCGCCCCGCAGGTTGGGCTCCTGGAGCCGCAGGATGCGGTCCCCGAGGGCCCAGGAACTCTCCACGAGCGCCCGCCAGGTGTCGTCGCCCACGATCCCGTCGACGTCGAGTCCGCGTGACTGCTGGAAAGCGCGCACCGCCAGCTCCGTGCCCGGCCCGAACTCACCTCCCAGTTCCTGGGAAGCGATGTCGATCCCGAGGCGCTCAAGGCGTGCCTGGAGATCCTGGACCGCTTTGGAGCGTTCTCCCCGGCGGATCAGACGCATTGAAAGAAGCCTAGTCGGCTCCCGCGGCCCTGGGGCGGCACCGCCCAGGGCCGGGGTCCCCTCCGGGGGAGAGGGCAACCTAGGTCCGCGGTAGCGGTCAGCCAGCCGGCGCCTACAGGTGCGGGGCAACCTCCGCCGAGATGGCATCGCGGCGCCGTGCGCCGACGATCCTGGTCTTCTCCTGGCCCCCGCTGAACAAGAGCAGCGTCGGGATCGACATCACGCCGTAGCGGGTGGCCGCCTGAGGGTTGACGTCGATGTCGAGGCTGACCACCTTCAGGTGCTCGGTGTGTTCGACCGCCACGGCCTCGACCTCGGGCCGTACGAATCGGCAGGGCCCGCACCACTCCGCCCAGAAGTCCACGAGGACCGGCGTGGCCCACTGCAGGACCTCAGCTTCGAACGTGTGGTCCGTGACCTCGGTGATGTCGCCCACGATGACCCCCCCTTGTATGCATCAGTTGAATAGATCCTGGTATGCATCAGTTGAATGGATCCTGCCCTCAACCGGTCGCTGAGGTTCAGTGTCCCTTGGACTCCAGCCAGCGCTCGGCGTCGATCGAAGCCATGCACCCGGTCCCCGCTGCCGTGACGGCCTGGCGGTACGTGTGGTCCACCACATCGCCGGCGGCGAACACCCCCTCGACGCTGGTGCGCGTCTCGTACGGTGACGCCGGGTCCCAGTCGGCGCTGAGGTTCGTGCCGGCCACGATGTACCCGGCCGGGTCGAGCTCGAGCTTGCCCTGGAACAGCGAGCTGTTGGGGGTGTGCCCGATGGCGATGAAGATGCCGCCGGCGTCGATCACCGTCACCTCGTCGGTCAGCAGATTGCGAAGCTTGGCCCCCTGGACCTTGTGCTCGCCGAGCACCTCGTCGATGGTGGAGTTCCACACGAACGAGATCTTGTCGCTCGCCATGGCCCGGTCCTGCATGATCTTCGAGGCCCGGAGCTGGTCCCGCCGGTGGATCACCGACAGCTTGGAGGCGAAGCGCTGGAGGAACAGGGCCTCCTCGATGGCCGAGTCGCCACCACCGACCACGAGGAGTTCCTGGTTCTTGAAGAAGGCCCCGTCACAGGTGGCACAGGTGGAGACACCCCTGCCGAGCAGGCGCTGCTCCGACGGAATGCCGAGCATCTTTGCCTTCGCTCCCGTGGCGATGATCACCGCCTCGGCGGTGAAGACGTCCTTGCGGACCTGGACGGTGAACGGGCGCTCCGAGAAGTCGACGCCCGTGGCGTCGTCGGTGATGAACGTGGCACCGAAGCGCTCCGCCTGCTTGCGGAAGAGGGCCATCAGGTCGGGCCCCATCACCCCGTCCGGGAACCCCGGGTAGTTCTCGACGTCGCTCGTGATCATCAATTGCCCGCCGGCGTCGAATCCCTCGATGACGAGTGGGTTGAGGTTGGCCCGGGCCGAGTACAGGGCTGCGGTCAGCCCGGACGGGCCGGATCCGATGATGACGACCTTGCGGTGTGTGCTCTCCATGTCTGGCTGCAACTCCCTCGGCGCTTGGCGAATTCCCGACCCTGAAGCATACGTCGCACCCCCGCCGCGAGGCTTGCTGCTCCACCGG
This sequence comes from Actinomycetota bacterium, assembly GCA_035636055.1. Taxonomy (GTDB): domain Bacteria; phylum Actinomycetota; class CADDZG01; order JAHWKV01; family JAOPZY01; genus JAOPZY01. The sequence continues at coordinate 1,840 of DASPZW010000454.1, read as the reverse complement.
GATACGCTTGTGTGTCCATGGCGCAATTGTCGCAACACTGCGTCAACCACCCCCGGCGAGCAACCCGGGTTTCCTGCGCGGCCTGCGGCCAGCCGATCTGCACCGACTGCATGCGGGAGACGCCGGTCGGGATGAAATGTCCCTCGTGCGCACGGATCTCGCTGCACGCCCGGGCGCTCGGCACGCCCAAGCAGTACGTGACAGCCGCCGGGGCGGGGCTCCTGGCAGCTACCACTCTCGGGGCGTTCGTAACGATTGCTCATATCGGAGTCTTCGGGATTATTCCGGCCATCCTGATCGGGCTGGCCGTCGGGAAGGCGGTTGCCTGGGGGGCCCACGGGCACCGCCACGGCGGGTTCATGGCGATCGCGGCAGCGACGACCGTCCTGGGCCTCGCGATCGGCGAACTGCTCACCGCCCCGCGCCTCGGCGGGGCGGTGCTCCCCGCCTCCCTGATCGGCCTCGTCTTGGCCGGGATGGCGGCCGCCTGGATGGTCGGGCACTGACCGGTCCCAGGTCGGGACCTCAGGCCTGCAACCGCGCCACCGCCTCACGCAGCACCGAGCTGGACGGCCCCATGTGCTCGATGCCGGCCAGCGGCCCGACATTGGAGACCACGAGGTGCTCGAGCCCCGCCTCGACGAAGGGCTCGAAGAATGCGGCAAGCTCCTCGGCCGTCCCGTGGGCGACCTGGTCGTGGAAGACGTCCGGGTGGTAGGCGGCGACGGCCGCCTCCAACTCCGCAGGCGTGTACCACTCCGGCACGTAGTCCCGCAGGCCCTGGAAGTCGTCGCCGAGGGGGTGCTGCCTCCCGCTGCGCTCCCAGTTGGCCGCCGAGGCGACGAGCGACATCGCGCCCGCCAGGGGGGCTGCCAGCATGCGGTGGGCGGTCTCGTGATCCTCCGCTGGGACGACGTAGGCGTGGTAGCCGGCGGTGATGGCCGAAGGGTCGCGCCCCGCCTCGGCGGCGGCCCGGCGGACGGCCCCCAGCCGCTCCCCGTAGTCGGCGGCGTCCATCGGGTAGGACGGCAGCCACCCATCGGCGTACCGCCCGGCGACGCCCAGCATCCGCGGCCCGTGGGCCCCGAGCCAGATCGGCGGCGAGACGCCCTGGTACGGATCGACGTCGAGCACCGCCCGGTCCAGGGTCCAGAACCTGCCCGGGAAGCTCACCGGTTCGCCGCCCATGGGGGTCCCCCACAGCAGCCGGATGATGTGCAGCGCCTCCTCGAGCCGGGAGACCTGCTTGCGGAAGTCCAGCCCGTAAGGCTGCGTGTTGAGCCGCTCGCCGGCGCCGAGGCCGAGCACCGTGCGGCCCTGGGTGGCGAGCGAGAGCGTGACGAAGGTCCGGGCGACGTCGGGTGGGGAGCGCCGGATGACGTCGGTGACGCCCGTTCCCAGCACCACCCGGTTGGTCGACTGGCCCACGAGGGCGATCAGCAGCGTCGGGTCGAGGTACAGGTGGGGGCTCGGAAGCAGGTTGACGATGGAGGAGGCCTCCGGCGTCCAGAGGGCGTGCGGGAACCAGCCCATGAGGTGGTCCGGGAACCACACGGAGTCGTAGCCCGATGCCTCGGCCTGGACGCCAAGGGCGACCGAGAGCTCGAGCGGGGGCACTGGGTTCAGCATGGTGCCGACCTTGAGGCCCATGCCAGGGAGTCTAGTTCTGCCGTCCTGTCATGATGGCGCTATGAGCGAATCCCCCGTGAGCGACCCCACGAGTGGCCCCGTGAACGACGCCGTGAGCGCCCCGGCCCCAGGTGGCGCACGAAAGCCAAATCGCCTCGTCAACGAGATGAGCCCCTACCTCACCCAGCACGCCCACAACCCGGTCGACTGG
>DASPZW010000453.1:0-4951 GCA_035636055.1 Actinomycetota bacterium | reverse complement strand
GAAACACTGCTGCGCTCGAGCGCCTGGAGCGGCTTCTCCGCCAGACACTGGGGGGACGCGAGGTCACGACCTCGTGGGTCCACGGCGACTTCTGGCCCGCCAACGTGATCTTCGACCCGGACACCGAGGGAGAGCGCCTGGCGGTGTCGGGCGTTATCGATTGGGAGTGGGCGGCGGGCGACGAGCTTCCGGCCCAGGACCTGCTCTACCTGCTCCTGCACATGCGGATGGTCGCCGAGGGCCGTGAACTGGGGCCGATCCTCGTTTCGCTGCTCACCGGGGATCCCCTCAGCGCCGCCGAGCGGGAACTGCTGGAGCCCGAAGGCCTGCGCGCCGATCGGGAGACCATCCTGCTGGTGTGGCTGCGTCACGTCGCCTACAACCTGATCCAGTCCCCTAGCGAAGCCCGCAACTGGGTCTGGACCAGCCGCAACATCGACACCGTCCTGCACCTGCTCTGACGGCCTCCGGCCGCAGCCACCTCGGGTCCCCTGGAGCAGGGCACCGATCCCGGGCTTATTGCTCAGCAGGGCGCCGAGGGTGGCTGGGCCGTGCGAGGCTTGCCGTCAGGGCACCGAGCTGGCTGGGGCATGGAGGGGAGAGCGACCGCGCCCGGGCCATCCCCTCGAGTGGCCCGGACGTCGATCATGACGACGACCAGCCAACCGGAGATGGTTTGGCTCAGGAAGGCATCAGTTCGTTCTTCATTAAGGTGACAACAGACATGACAACGCAGGAACGTAGAAGAGGGTGAGGTGGCGAACGTCCTGAGCTAGGATTTACCGGGCAGTGCCAGAAGAGTCGACATCACGCGTTCATCGAAGGCTCTCACCGCCTGTGTTGTTTCCATCGGCATGAGTTGAACCCGCACGTTGCGAACCGCCATCAGGCTCTCGGTATCTCCGAGCTGCGTAGCCATCGTGAAGACCTCTGCACCCAGGTCGCACGCCTGCTCCGCGTCGCCCATCTGGACATAGGCCTCGGCGAGCTTGCTCAGCGTGTACGCCCGCCTCTTCGTGGGGGCGGGGCCCAAATACTCAAGCCCCTCTGTCAGTGCCGGCACTGCCATGGCGGGGAGCTGGAGACTGACTGCTGCAAGTCCCTGGTACCGGCTGATCTCCTTGTCGTCTATCGGGAATATCCATGGCCAGGTTGGCTCACCGAACCCGTTTGTCTTGTCAAGCGTCGTCTCCGCCCGAATGAGAGCGCTCGACATCGCGGGCTCGTCGTGTGCAGCGGCGTACGAGGTCGCCTCCCGGGCAGCAATCCACGTGTGAACCACCGGCGACGCGTGACGAGGGAGGAAGCGCTTGGCCTGCTGAATCAGATTCACCGCCTCAGTTCCGTGCCCGGTTCTTGTTGCCCAGTAGCTCTTGCAGCCCTCGACATAGGCTCGGAGGAGATCATCCTGAGAGCGCTCGGCGTACGTCCGGGCTTCCTGGTAGTGGCGGTTCACTGAGCCGAGATCCCAGAGGTCCTCCGCCAACCAGGCCGCAAGGAGGGCTGTTTCGCTGGCTGCCGAGGTCAGCCTGGCTCGGTCCTTCTCCGACGTGGTGGAGAGCAGAAGCCGGGAGACGAGGCGCAGATGACCGAGCACCAGGTCACGCAGGTCCTCGGCGGGGGTGGTGAGCCAGAGCTGCCGGTAACCCCTCGAGACCGTCGTGGCTGCCTCAATCGCCTCGGCGTGGACGGGCGTCGTGGAGGCGAGGGCCGGCAGGCGCCCCAGCGTGGAAGTAAGAAGCCCCGCTGTGGCGGCGCGGCCGAACAGAACAAGGAGCTCGCGGCGTTCCACTGCCTCGTCGAGTGTCCCACATTGCGGCCCGCCGCAGGACCCCGCTCCAGTGTCACCACGTTCTGTGGTCGCCCTCGTACCTGGTGGACGGGCGCCGGAGAAACTTTGGCTGTCTCGCCGCGCCAGGCGCGGTCAAACAGACAAAGTTGCAGGATGTGGCTTCAGGCACCTCAAACGCGTGTTATGGGAAAATAGCGAACCCGGAGTGACCACGAGGAGTGGTTGACATCCCCAATGGCCGCCCTCCCCGCCGCGCCCTGCTACGAAAAGGCGGGGCCGGGGCTGACCGGCTTCGGGTTGGTCGGGGGCGGGACGATCGGGCTCGCCGCCGGCGGGTTCAACTGCAGGACGCTGGCGTCCTGGTTCGTGAACATGAGCGTCGCAAGCTGCGTGTCCACGAGCTTCTGCCCCAGGGCGTAGGCCCACCCTGCCGGGAGGGAGTCGAGGGCCTCGCCCGCTGCCTCCTGGCTGCGGGTGATGATCAGGTACACCGGGTGGTCGCCGAGGCCCTGGTCCACGGCGAGGCTCATGAGCCCCTTCTCGTCCGGGGGATCCGTCGTGTTCTGGACGGACTGGTAGTCGTAGGTGTTGATGTCCTGGTAGCGCCACGGCAACTGCGGGAACAGCGAGATCAGGGTGGTCCTCCCATGCCCCAGCGCCGCCGGCTGGGCGTTGGCGTACATGAACTTGACGGCGGCGAGGTCGGCAGCGGAGACGCGGTCGAACCGCTCGTTGCCGTACCGGGCGACCAGCCAGGCGGGGGCGAAGAGCCCCGCCACGATGCAGAAGCACAGGGCGGGGACGCCGACCTTGGTCGGCTGGGTCGAGGGCAGGAACGCCATGGCCGCCAGCAGGGCGACGAACGGGAGGGCGAACAGGTACGCCCGCAGCAGGGCCTCACCGCCGTAGCTCTGGACGGCGAGCACCGGGAACGGGGCGAAGCCCAGGAGCAACAGGCTCCAGTCGCCGTAGCCGAGGCGCCGCCGCCGGATGGTCCCGACGAGCGCGATCAAGGCGATGGTCCCCGCGAGGGCGATGCGGATGCCGAGCACGTCGAGGCGGCCGGGGCTGCCCTGGATGCGCCCGGTGAGGCTCGTGCTGACGTTGGCGCCCAGGTGACCCACGTCGCCCACGATCAGGTTGAGGTGCCCCGACCAGAACGCGATGGCCCCGAGGCTGATCCAGGCCAGCATGGTCACGGCCAGGATGACGGGGAAGCCCCGCAGCGTTGTCCGCCCGAACACCACGAGGGCGATCAGGCCGCCGAGGAGCAGGAACGGCGTGAGCTGGTGGCTCACGGTCATCGCCAGGAAGATCAGGCTCAGGATGGCGATCAGCGCCCCCCGCTGGGTGGGCGTGGAGCGGGCGACGATCCGTTCCTCGCCTCGCCCGCCGGTCCTGCGCATCCACAGCGCCAGGAACCGCTCCCAGCGGTTCCCCTTGCCGGGGTCCGGCATCGGCGGCCGGAACCATCGCAGGGCGACGGCCAGGAAGACCAGGAAGAGGAAGAAGTTGAACGCCTGGGGCGAGAAGTAGTCCTGCCCAACCCAACTCGCCATGTAGAAGAAGCCGAGGCCCATCCACCAGACCCGCTCGTTGCGGGTGACCGCCCGGAAGATGGCGTAGAGCGGGGGCAGGTACATGAGGTTGAAGGCCAGCGGCGCCCAGCGGAGGAAGACCACCGGGCTGTGCAGGTCGGCGGACTTGGAGAGGAAGGCGGCCAGGGCGAAGAACCCGGGCCAGGAGAACCGGGCATCCAGGGTCGGGATCGTGGTGCCGTGCTGGGCGATCTGCTGGGCGAAGCCGGCGTGCAGCCACGAGGTGGCGAAGGAGGCGTGGGGCTCCACCAATGGGCCGAGCCCGTCGAGCAACGCGATCAGGCCCACGAGCTGGAACGCCAGCAGGGGCCGGCGCAGAGGATGCTGGGCGAGGGCGAAGCCGAAGCTCACAAGAATGAGCCCGACGGCCACGAAGTAGACGGGGCCCACCACCGACACCAGCCCGAGGTCCCCGAGGGTCGCCGAATCCACCCGCAGCAGCGCCAGGATGCCCATGAGGAGGGCGGCGCAGGTCATCAGCGCCATCTGGCCGGTGCTCAGCCCGCCCCCGCGCCGCGCCACGGGCGCGCCGCTGCCCGCCAGGTTCAGGCTTCGCCCGGTGGGCTCGGGCTGGGTGAGGGGTAGCTCCTCTTCTATGCTTCGCCCTCCTCTGGGGCCACGCGGCTCGGCCGTCGCCCCCACCTCACTCGGCCCCGGCCGCGACGGGCTCCCTGCGCGCCAGGATCTTGAAGATCGAGGGTAGCAGGCACAGGGCCACGACGACCTGGCTCGCGAGATACCCCAGACCGACCCCGTTGATGCCGAACCGGCCCATGAGCCACCACGACGCTCCGGTGATCGACACGAGCAGGGCGGCCTGCGCCATCGCGATACGACCGACCTTCCGCTCGATCCGGGACAGGGCGATGTACAGCGAGGTCACCGCCTTCGCGACCACGGCCAGCGCCAGCAGGCGCAGCAGGCCCGACCCCTTGACCGCGTACTGGTGTCCGAAGACGGCGAGGACGCGGGGTGCGAACAACAGCAGGATGGCGACCGCCGGGCCGACGATCGCCAGGATCCTGCGGACGACGGTCCCGGCGTGGTGGCGCAGCATCGACCGGTCCCTCGCCCCCTCGACCATGAGGGCCACGCCAAGGTTCACGGTCACCAGGTCGAGGGCGTAGATGATGGGATAGACGCTGGCGAAGGTGCCCGCCTCCCCAGCGCCCAGGCGGGCGACGATCAGCAGGGGCAGCAGCGTCCCGGTGGCCAGGAAGAGGACGGTCCCGGGGTAGTCGCCACCCATGAACCGCCGGATCGAGCGAACGCTGATGCCCACCGGGTCACCGGCCCCCAGCGCCGCGCCGGCGCCGGCACCCATGTGGCGGGGCAGTAGGCGCCGGAAGATGAAGTAGTTGGTGGGGAAGAGGGCTATGAACGCCGGCAGGGTGAACGAGGTGAAGATCCCGTAGCGGTGCGTGACGTGCGCCAATGCAACGAGCATCCCGATCTTGGCGACGCCGTAGAGGCCGTTCTCGACCGGGATCCACACCGCCTGCCGGATGCCGGTCAGCACCGCGTCCTGCAGGGCGAAGATGCACCACACCGTGACGGAGCC
>DASPZW010000452.1:0-3302 GCA_035636055.1 Actinomycetota bacterium | reverse complement strand
AGATCTACGAGGCGCCCCTGCATCCCTACCCCCAGGCGTTGCTCTCGGCGATCCCGATCCCGGACCCCGACCGTGAGCGGCGCCGGGCTCGCATCGTCCTGACGGGCGACGTGCCTTCGCCGGCGAACCCGCCGTCGGGGTGCCGCTTCCGGACCCGCTGCTGGAAGGCGCAGGCCATCTGTGCCGAGCAGGAGCCGCCGCTGGCGGATCCTGGCCTGGGCCACGCGGTGGCGTGCCACTTCCCGGAGCCAAAAGCCGTCGTCTGAGCGCCTCCGGCCTCACGCGACGATCGCGCCGGAGCCCTGGTTGGGAGGCACGCGGGCGACGCCGGCGGCTTCCGTGAGCTCGAAGGCGGCCTGCCTCGGCGTGATGGTGGCGTCCTCCGCCAGGGCGGCGATGGCGCCGCACACGGCAGCCGTGGCGAACGACGTGCCTTCCCATTGGGCCCACCCCTTGAACGAGCGGGGTCCCTCGACGACCTGACCGTTGGCCAGGGTGACGGGAGGGGCGTCGTCGTTGGTGAAGAAGGTGCTGACCCACTTCCCGAGCGCCCAGGCATCGACCCACCAGCCGAAGTTGCTGTAGTCGCTGGGGGCCGGGCCGCCCGCCTTGGCACGTGCCCTGGCCCGGTCCAGCGCGCCCACGCCGATCACGCGCTTCTGCGCGGCCGGCCAGAAGGGCATGCTCTGGGCCTGGTTGCCCGCCGCGGCGACCACGACGATGGAAGGGTCAAGCGCCGAGATCGCGGCGCCAAGGGCCAGCAGGGGCGCCTCATGGTCGGCGTGGCCGCCGAACGACAGGTTGAGGATGTCGGGCTTCTCCTTGGCAACGAACTCGATGAGGGCATCCCGCACATCGGTCTCCCTGCCGAAGCCCTCGTTGTCCAGAGCCTTGTGCACCACGACCCGGGCGCGGGGAGCCTGCTGGAGAACGACGCCGGTGACGAAGGTGCCATGGCCCGACTCGTCGTTGAGCCGGCCGCCGGAGAGGGGCCGGTCGTTGTCGTTGACCGGATCCTCGACGGCGACGCCAGCGAGGAAGGGATTTTCGGGCTTCTGGCGAAGGAGGGAGAGTCCCGTGTCCAGGATGCCGACCGTGATGCGGCCGGGCTCGCCTGGCTTTGCGAACTCCGGCGGCGGTGCGGGCACAGCGAAGTCGTACGGGCCGCCGCCCTCGGCCATGATGTGGCCCTGGGCGCCGGCGAGGATGTGGTTCGGAGCGAGGAGGGGTATGCGGCCCGACCTGGGGTCCGGGTGGCGGAGGAACGCCATCAACTCGGGAACGGTCTTCTCGGATTCGACGTGGAGGTGGGCCACCATGTACGACGTGATCCCGGCGACCATCGGGGTGAGGCCCAGGGTCTTGAGCCTGGACGCCACGACCCCCTGGTCGCGGACCGAGACGAGAAGGTTGCCAGGGTGGTAGAGGTAGCCCGCCGGGGCCTTCGCGATGCTACCTTCCCGGATCCTCTGCTTGAGGATCTCCCGGCGGTAGCGGCCACGGTCCGGCGGCGGGGGGGGCGGCTCGGGTCGATCGTCGTCGTCCCCGTTCGCACCATACTTGCTCATGGACATCCTCCTCAGCCCTAGGGTCCCGCCGATGCTCCCACATGGGTTCCTTCAGGAAAAGAACTCCTAACCGAACTGGTTGATACATCCAGGTATGATCTCGACGGATTGAGCAGTCCCGACACCCCGGATCCCGCCGAGGCGCTCCGCCTGGTCCAGACCGATCCACACCGGGCGCGTCGGGTGGCGGCGCTGGCCCTCACTCGGGCGCTCGCCGCCCAGGATGCCCTGGGTGTGGCAACCTCCCGGCGAGCGCTTGGCCTCGCCGCCCGCGAGCTGGGCGACCTCGAATCCGCGGTCGACCATCTCACGGGGGCGGTCGCGGCTGCGACCGATGCCCGCCTCCTGGTCCCCGCCGCGGAGGCCCGCATGAGCCTCTCGTTCGTCCATGCCTTCCGGGGCGACATGTCCGCCGCCCTGCGCGAGCTGGAGCTCGCCGGGGGCGTGCTGCGCGGGCCGGCAGCGTCCCAGCTGCACATGCAGCGGGCGAACCTCTTCCAGCTGCTCGGGCGGGCGGACGAGGCCCTTGAGGGGTACCGGCGGGCGATGGCGGCCTTCCGCCGGCAGGGCGACACCCTCAGGCTGGGCCGGTGCCTGAACAACCGAGGGCTGCTGTGGGCGAAGATGCAGAACCTGCCGGCCGCAGAGCGTGACTTCGTCCGGGCCGAACAGATCTTCCTCGAGCTCGGGCAGGACCTCGCGGTGTCTGACGTCCGGCGGCATCTCGGGCTTGTGGCCGCCTACCGCGGGGACGTGATTGCCGCCCTCGCGCTCTACGACCTCGCGGACGAGTACTACCGCCGGGCGAACGTCGGGCGCGCGGACCTGCTGGTCGACCGTTGCGACCTTCTCCTCTCGGTACGGTTGATCGCCGAGGCCCGCGTGGCCGCGCAGCAGGCGGTGGCCGAGCTCGAAGCGTCGGGCCACGGCCTGGATCTCGCCCGGGCCCGCCTGAGCCTCGCCCACGCCGCCCTGCTCGAAGGGGACGTGGCGACGGCCAAGGAGAACGCCGAGCAGGCCCGCCGTGCGTTCGTAGCGCAGCGGCGCCCCAGCTGGCAGGCGCTGGCGCGCTTCGCCGTGCTCCGGGCGACGTGGCTCGGCGGCATGCGGAGCCCGGCAATCCTGGCGGCGGCACGGCATACGGCACGGGTGCTCGAGGCCGCGGGGTGGGCGATCCCCGCGATCCAGGCCCGGGTCATGGCGGCGTTGCTTGCGCTGGAGGTCGGCAGGACGCCGACCGCGGTGCGCGAGTTGCGGCAGGCGAGCGGGCGGCGGGGCGGGGGGCCGGTGGAACTCCGCATCCAGGCCTGGTATGCCGAGGCACTCCTCCGGAATGCCCAGGGGAACCCGCACGGGGCCGACGCCGCGCTGCGGGCCGGGCTCAGGGTCCTCGATGCACACCGCGCCGCGCTCGGAGCCACCGAGCTGCGGGTCCACTCCTCCACGCACGGCACGGAGCTCGCCCGGCTCGGCCTGCGGCTCGCCCTGGCGTCCGGGGATGCCCGGCGGGTGCTGGCCTGGGCCGAGCGTTGGCGGGCTGCCACCATGCTCCTGCGCCCGGGCACGGCCCCCCAGGCGAGTGACGCCGAGCTGCGGCGGGACCTCACCGACCTGAGGTTCGTGGTCGCCGAGCTGGAGAAGGCGGCGTTGGAGGGCAAGGACACCGCCGGGCTGCTGCGCCGCCAGGTGGCACTGGAGCGGGCCATCCGCCAGCGGTCTCGCCAGGCGGCGGGG
>DASPZW010000451.1:0-2953 GCA_035636055.1 Actinomycetota bacterium | reverse complement strand
CGTGGACGAACGGCAACCGGCCCAGCAGTTCGAGGGCGATCGCGCGGGGGGGCATCCCAACGGGGCCGATCAGCACGCCGGCAGCGACCGCCCCCACCAACACCGCGAGCACGCAGGTCCAGCCCACCGCCCGCATCCGGCTCCCGGCGGCAGCGACCCGGCGCGCCGCATCGGCATGCACCCGGGGCCGGGGTACCGCGGGGGCGGCCACCTCAGCCGGCGCTGACGGCGCTGACGGCGTCGACGATCTTCGCAAGCAGGTCGGTCACCCGGGGGCCCCAGCGGGAGGCGATGTCGTCGTCGAGGGCGACCACCCGCCCGTTCTTGACGGCGGCGATGGTCGAGTACCCCGGCCGGGCCGACACGGTGGCGGCGGTCTGGCCGCAGCACTTGGTGTCGGCGAGGAAGACGAGGTCGGGGTTGTCGGAGAGGAGGGTCTCGGCGTTGAGCTGGGGGTAGTCGGTGGAGGAGCCGGCCCGATCCGCGATGTCGGCGAGCCCGGCGGCCGTGAAGGGGTTGCCGACGAACGTGTGCGACGTGACGGTGAGCAGCGTCGGGTCGAGCTCGTAGTAGGAGGTGAGCGGCTTCGCCCGCTTTGGCACCTTGGCGAGGAGGGACACCACCCGGGCCTTCATCGTCTCCACCAGGCTGCCGGCGTCGGAGGGATGGCCGCTGGCAGCGCCGAGCTGCTTGATCTCGGCGTAGACGTCGTCGAGCGTCGTCGCCGCAGGTTCCAGCAGCGTCGGGATGCCGAGCGTCTTCAGCTGCGCCACGAGGCCCTTGACGTCATCGCTCACGACGACGAGGTCGGGGCGGTACCCGGCGATGGCCTCGACATTCGGCGTGAAGCCCGAGAGGCTGGTCTTGGGGACCGACGGGGGATACTCCGACTGGTTGTCGACGGCCACGACCTGCGGGCCGGCGTTGATGGCGAACAGGTCCTCGGTCAGCGTCGGCGACAGTGACACGATCCGCTGAGGCTGGCTCGGCAACGTCACGGCGCCGTTCGATGCCTGGATGGTGGCCGGAAAACTGACCGCCGTCGGCGGCGCCGTCGACGAGGTGGTCTTCGCCGCCTTGGACGACGAGCAGCCGGCGAGCGTCACCGTGGCGCAGCGACGGCGACCAGGGCAACGGGTTGCAACCGCGGTCTCATGTGGCACCTCCTGCCGGTCGAAGAGTGGCCCCGGTCGACAGGAGGCGGGATGAGCGCCTTCTCGCACGAGAACCCCTTCCTCGAGGGTTCGTGGGACCTTCCCGGCAGGCGACCTGGCTTGGCCCCCCAATGAGGGACCTGACAGTTGCGGGACAGCGCCGGAATCGCACCGGCTTCGCTGCCGAAAAGGTTTGGCACGAGTCTAGTACCGGCGGGCGCCGGGAGGCCAGCGCCCCGCCGGGCTGGCGCCGTGAGCCCGGTGTACGGCGGGGGGTAGGCTAGTATCTGGCCCGAGGAGCGGCGGAGCCGCTCCTTTTGAATGGCTTCGATGGCGGCGTGGCCGAGTGGTTAGGCAGCGGTCTGCAAAACCGCGCACGGCAGTTCAATTCTGCCCGCCGCCTCCATGGGGTGTTCCCGAAAGTGGGCGCCCATTGTTCATGAAACTTCTCCGGGGTCGGCTCCCGCCGGGCAGAACGGGTGTTCTGGTGCCCCTCAACCCCTGAGCTGGCCCATCTTGGCCGCGGAATCACGGCCATGACTGTTTTGCTCCGGTTCCAGAAGCGCTGAAGCCGACCTGAAGAAAGGTCGGCTGTTGGTGGGGTAGTGCCAGCTTCCTACGTCGGCGGGGGAGCCTGGCCTGTCTCGATGACCTCGGTCCAGGTACCGGTGCGGCGGCGAGCCCTCTGCTGCTTGGGCTTGGCAACCACTTGGCTGTTGTCGTCCAGCCCATGCTTGGCCTTGAAGGACCGGATCCGATCCACGTTGTAGGCAGCGAGCGTGAAGCCGAGCAAGACCGTGGTCTTGACCAGCCCCATCACCCGGAAGAACCCCCGCCCGAGGTCTGCAAAGGCCCCCTTGAGGGCCGAGTTCGCCGACTCAACCACCTGCCGCCGGGCCATGCTGATCCGCCAAGCCGTGGTCCCGAACGTGATGCTCTGCCACCAGGGCAGCTCCGCCGGCATCGCCGTGAGGATGCCCTGGCAACAGCAGTCCGCTTGAACATCGACGAGCGGCGCCGTCCGCGACTTCCTCATCGTCCTCGGGAACGAGCGGCTCCGTAGCAACCCCGAGCAGAACGGGCACCGCCACCTGGTGACCCCATCCGCGTCAGGACCAGCGTGCCGGGTTAACCGCCACCGTGCTCTCTGGTTGAACTTGGCCTCGTAGGCGAGCTTGTCGGCCTCCGATGCTCCTCGAGGCGGAGCCGGCAATTCCCGCAGCTCCTCGGGGAGCAGGGGAGAGAAGAGCTGCCCGTCGATCAGCAAGGCGTCCCCCGAGAAAGGCTTGTCCCCCCGCTGGTGGGTCACCGGCTGGAACGTCTGGTGAATTCCAGCCTGCGCAAGCCGGTGATGAACGGTTCCTGGCCTGCACAACGAGTACCCCGGATCCCAAACGACGTCCTCGATGTTGTCCCCGCGTTCCTTGGCCTGGAGGATGTCGTCGACGATCGCCCGCCCTCTATGGGTGCCGGCAGATACCAGCGAGAACGTGGTGATGACGCCGGGCACCTCCGGGCCGAGCGTTGTCCGCTCGATCCCGTCCGTCCAGCGCACGTCCCGGGTCTGCACCGCCAGGTGGAGCTCGAATCCAACGTACGGTCCTGCGGGCCGGCTATTGGTGGCGGACCGATGGCCTGCCCGGGCATCCGGGTCCACCGTGTACTGCTTGCGTCCGTCCCGTCCGACCCCGAGCACCCGAGCCTTCCGCACCGCTTTGCGCTTGGTAGGCGCCTCCTCCATGAGCTGGGTCTCAGCGGCCTCTCCGTCGAACTCCACGGTCGTGCAGTCCCCATGCAGA
>DASPZW010000450.1:0-2855 GCA_035636055.1 Actinomycetota bacterium | reverse complement strand
TCACTTCCCTCAGAGCCGCTGACGAGGCCGAGGTGGTCCTCATCCCTCCGTACTCCCCCAGGCCTCCTCCAGCTCACGGAGGCTCCCCGGATGCTCCGTCCAGGCACAGAGCAGCGTGCCCCGGAACTCGACCAGGTGGGCGGTGCGGTAGCGGTACGGCATGCCGTCGCGCTCCAGGCGGTGCTCGACCAGCAGGACGCCGTGGTCGTCGTTGGCGATGACGTGGAGGATGTCCTGGCGCAGCGTCCCCCCGCTGCGCTCCACGGCCGGCCGCAGCATGTTGCGGAACGTCCAGCGGGTGAAGGTGCCGCTGACGGCAGAGTTGCCGGGCACCGTGAAGACGATGTCGTCGGTGCATGCCGCCAGGAAGCCGTCGACGTCGCCCCGGCCCAGGACGGCGTACAACTCCCGCAACCACGCTTCGTTCGGGTGGCTCACCGGAACCTCCCCCCAACCTCACCGCAACCTCCCCTCCACCTCCGGAACGAGTCAGCGGTATATTCGCCTGAATGACGACGCCCCCTACCGGGAAGACCGAGCCGTACCGCAGGACCAGATACAAAGGCGGGGGGGGGATGTGGTCCTGGATGCTTCACCGCGGCAGCGGCCTCATGGTGCTGGGCTTCCTGTTCCTGCACATCCTCGACACGTCGCTCATCGGGTTCGGCAAGCACCACTACGACACCTTCGTCAACATCTACAAGACCGCATGGTTCCGGCCGCTCGAGGTACTCCTCGTCGGCGCCGTCATCTACCACTCGATGAACGGTCTGCGGGTGATCCTCGTCGACTTCTGGGAGCGGGGGGTCCGGTACCAGCGCCAGCTCGCCGTCGCCGTCAACGTCGTGAGCCTCGTGATGTTCGTCCCGTCCGCCTTCATCATGCTGAAGCCGATCTTCTCGTGAGGACCCCGTAGTGGCGACCGTCCAGGACGTCTACGAGCGGCACTTCCCCTCCGGGGTCTCCCCGTCGAGCTGGGAGGTCTGGTCGTGGTTCTTCATGCGCATCTCCGGCCTGCTGCTCGTGTTCCTCGTCCTCGGCCACCTCGCGATCATGCACGTCTTCGGAGGGGGCGTGGAGCGGGTCAACTTCGACTTCGTCGCCGCCCGGTGGCACGGGATCTTCTGGCGGAGCTACGACTGGCTCCTGCTGGCCCTCGCCCTCCTGCACGGGGCGAGCGGCACCCGGACCGTGATCCACGACTACGTCCACCGGGACGGCTGGCGGGTGCTCCTCAAGGCCACGCTGTACACGGCGACCTTCGTCTTCCTGTCCGTCGGTACGCTGGTCATCGTGACCTTCGACCCGACCTCCCTCGGCGGGCACTGAGTGGCCGTCACCTACCACCAGTTCGACTGCATCATCGTCGGGGCGGGCGGTGCCGGGCTGCGGGCCGCCCTCGAGGCGTCCAAACGCTGCTCCACGGCGGTGGTCACCAAGCTGTACCCCACGCGCTCGCACACCGGCGCGGCCCAGGGCGGGATGTGCGCGGCCCTCGCCAACGTCGAGGAGGACTCCTGGGAGTGGCACACCTTCGACACGGTGAAGGGGGGCGACTACCTCGTGGACCAGGACGCCGCCGAGATCATGTGCCGGGAGGCGGTCGACGCCGTCATCGAGCTCGAGCACATGGGCCTGCCCTTCAACCGGACGCCGGACGGCCGGATCGACCAGCGCCGGTTCGGCGGCCACACCCGCAACCACGGCGAGGCCCCCGTCCGGCGGGCCTGCTACGCAGCGGACCGCACCGGCCACATGATCCTGCAGACGCTGTTCCAGCAGTGCGTGCGCAACCACGTGCAGTTCTTCAACGAGTGGTTCGTGCTCGACCTCATCCTGACGGGGCCGCCCGGGGCAGGGAGTGCCGAGCGCCACTGCGCCGGGGTCATCGCCTACGAGCTCAAGACCGGGCAGCTCCACGTCCTGCACGCCAAGAGCGTCCTGTTCGCCACGGGTGGCTTCGGCAAGTTCTTCCGGATCACCTCCAATGCCCACACCCTGACCGGCGACGGACCGGGCATGTGCCTGCGCCGGGGGATCCCCCTCGAGGACATGGAGTTCTTCCAGTTCCACCCGACGGGGATCTACGGCCTCGGGATCCTCCTGTCCGAGGCGGCCCGGGGCGAGGGCGCGATCCTGCTCAACGGCGAGGGCGAGCGCTTCATGGAGCGCTACGCCCCGACGATCAAGGACCTGGCCCCCCGGGACATGGTAAGCCGGGCCATCTACCAGGAGATCGCCGAGGGCCGGGGGGTCGGCGGCCGGGACTTCGTCCACCTCGACGTCCGCCACCTCCCCGCCGAGGTCATCGAGACCAAGCTCCCCGACATCACCGAGTTCGCCCGGCTCTACCTCGGGGTCGAGCCCACGACCGAGCTGGTCCCGATCCAGCCGACCGCCCACT
The DNA here is from genome assembly GCA_035636055.1 of Actinomycetota bacterium. Taxonomy (GTDB): domain Bacteria; phylum Actinomycetota; class CADDZG01; order JAHWKV01; family JAOPZY01; genus JAOPZY01. The sequence goes on along the minus strand of DASPZW010000450.1, from coordinate 451 downwards.
ACGCCATGGGGGGGATCCCCACCGACGTCGAGGCACAGGTGGTCGTCGACGAGGCCAACTCCCCGCTGCCCGGGCTCTACGCGGCCGGGGAGTGCGCCTGCGTCTCCGTCCACGGGGCCAACCGCCTGGGCACGAACTCGCTGCTCGACATCATCGTGTTCGGCCGGCGGGGTGGCATCCGGATGGCCGAGCACGCCGCGGCGTCCGAGCTCGCCCCGCTCCCCGACGACCCCGCGGCCCGTGCCCGGGAGCTGCTGGCGGGACTGCTGGAACGCTCGGTCGGCGGCGAGGGCGGCGAGCGGGTCGCCCCGCTCCGCACGCGGCTCCAGGACGAGATGATGGCGGACTGCGGCGTGGTCAGGACCGACAAGACCCTGGGCCGGGTGCTCGACACGATCGCGGAGCTGCGGGAGCGCTACCTGCGGGCAGGAGTCGAGGACAAGGGCAAGGT
>DASPZW010000449.1:0-6411 GCA_035636055.1 Actinomycetota bacterium | reverse complement strand
ACCCCCTGGCCGGGCGCTGGGCCGGCTGTCCCCTAGAGCTAGATTATAGGGCTCGCGGCGGGGTAGCGAGGCAGCCGGAGACCCGCTTGCGGTGCTTGTTTCTCTACGTCAGCAGCGTACCCAGCGTCACCGCCGTGTCACCGAACTTGGCACGGATCTCGTCCAGAGCACCATCGGCAGCAGACCATCGAGGCTCGTCCTCCAGGCTGATCTGCTCGGACGCCGGCCACTCCCCCAGCTGTGAGACCGAGACCCCCAGGAGACGAACCCTGGGGCTGGTGCTGCGGCTGTCGATGGCCCTGGTGCACAGCGCCTTGGCGGTGGCGAAGATCGGTGCGGTGGAGTCCACCTCCCGGGGCAGCGTCTTGGCCCTGGTCAGGGTGACAAAGTTGGCGAATCGCACCTTGACGTTGACGGTCTGCCCGCTGATGCCTTGGGACCGCAGGCGCGAGGACACCCGATCCGACAGCCGGAGGAGGGCCCGGGCGATCTCGTCAACGGTGACGAGATCCCGCTCGAAGGTCTCCTCCGCCCCCACGGACTTGCGGGGCGGGTCGCCGACGACCGGGCGGCTGTCGACGCCTGCGGCCAGCTTGGCAAGCTGGGTGCCGAGGTTGCCGAGGGCACGCTGCAGGGTTGCCGCCGGCACCGCGGCGACGTCGCCGATCGTCCTGAGCCCCAGGCGATCCAGCAGCTCGGCGGTACGGTCCCCCACCCCCCAGATGTCGCTGGCGGGCAGCGGGTGGAGGAAGGCCTCGATCCCTCCGGGGCCGTCCGGAGCGACGACGACGAGCCCGTCGGGCTTGGCGTGCCGGGAGGCCAGCTTGGCGAGGAACTTGTTCGGTGCAAGCCCCACGGAGACGACCAGCCCCGTCTCCCGCCTCACGGCGGCGCGGAGTGCCTCGCCGAGGGCCTCGGGGCCCGACCACAGACGGGTGGCGCCGCGCAGGTCGAGAAAGGCCTCGTCGAGGGAGAGGGGCTCGACCACCGGGGAGAACGAGTCGAAGACCTCCCGGACCTGCCTGGAGTAGCGCCCGTAGGCGTCGAAGTCGGGCGGCAGGTAGATCCCGTGCGGGCACAGCCGCCGTGCCCGGGAGGTGGGCATGGCAGACGTGACCCCCGCCCGGCGGGCCTCGTAGGAGGCGGACGTCACGACCCCCCGGGACGACGTCCCGCCGACGATGACCGGCTTGCCCCGAAGCGCCGGATCCTTGATCACCTCGACCGAGGCATAGAACGCATCGAGATCCGCATGCAGAACGGGCGTGGCCCAAACACCGTCCGGTTTGGTCATCGGATGCAGCCTCGGGGGCTCCGAGAACAGCCGACCGGCTTGGCCTCCGCGCGCCGGGCGCTCGTAGGGCCGGTCGAGTCGCCCCCGAGTCTGCACCCGCTGCCCTTCGGTCGAGCGTGTGCCTTCATCGGCTCGGTGTTAGCGTACAAAATCACCGGCCTGCGGAGCCGGGGCTCGAGTGCCAGATCTTCATTGCGGGCGGCACGACCGGCGAGGAACCTTTCAACTTGGCCAGGTCGATCACCTCCTCCCCCAGCACTGACACCCCCTTCACGCCCGTCCGGCGCAGCGTTCCCCTCACGGCGAGTATCCACCCGTCGAAGACGCACCGGGCATAGTGGGACTGGGCCTCCTCGAACAGGGCGATGTCGGCGTGGCCCGTCCCGTCGTCGAGGGTGAGGAAGATCACCCGCTTGCCGGAGCGGATCGGCGGCGTCTGGGTGGCAACCTTCACCCCGGCGACCACCACCTTGGTGTTGCCCCGCCGGGTCCGCAGCTCGGAGGCGGGCGTCCACCCCAGCGCCGTGAGCTCATCGGCGTAGAACTCGATCAGGTGGCCGGAGACATCGAGGCCCAGGACCTCCAACTCGGCCTCGACCCGCTCCCGGTGGCTGTAGTCCTCCAGCCCGGGAAGCCGGACCTGCTCGGGCTCGGTGAGGGGGAGACAGAGCTGCTCCGCGCGCTCCCGGGCCCGCACCGACCAGCTCTCCTCGACCTCCCACCACAGCTCCCGGCGGGTCCGCCTGCCCTTGATCGAGTCGAACGCCCCGCAGTGCACCAGCCCCTCGGTGACGGGCCGGGAGACCTCCGCCCGGCGGCAGAAGCCGCCGAAGTCCCGCCACGGGCGGCCGGCGATGATGGCGGCGATCTCGGCTGCCGAGATGCCTTTCACGTCCTGGAGGCCCAGCCGCAGGGCGGTAGGTTCCCCCACCTTCGGGGCCTCGACCCGGTAGTCGGCCGCCGAGGCGTTCACGTCGACGGGCAGGATCGGTACCCCGGTGGCACGGGCGTCGGCGAGGATCGCCCGGCGGGGGTACATGCCGGGGTCGTGGGTGAGCACCCCGGCGTAGAACTCGGCGGGGAAGTGAGCCTTCAGCCAGGCCGACTGGTAGGTGGGCACGGCGAAGGCGGCGGCGTGGGCCTTGCAGAACCCGAAGGAGGCGAACTGCAGCAACTCGTGCCAGATCTTGCCGGCGGCAGTCCGGTCCCAACCCCGCTCGAGGGCCTGGGCGACGAGCCAGGCGCCGATCTTGTCGGTGGCAACCGAGTCGTCGAGGAGGCGGCGGATGCGGTCGGCCTCCCCCAGGTCGCACCCGGTCAGCGTCGCGATCACCCGCATCACCTGCTCGTGGTAGACGACGACGCCGTTGGTCTCGGCGAGGATCCCCCGCAGGGAGGGATGGGGGTAGGTGGTGGGCTCCAGGCCCATCCGGCGCTCGAGGAACGGGCGGACCATGTCCGACTTCACCGGGCCGGGGCGGAACAACGAGATGTCGATGATCAGGTCTTCGAAGCGGTCCGGCTGGAACTTGCCGAGCAGCTCGCGCTGGCCGGGGGACTCGATCTGGAAGCACCCCATCGTCGCGGAGTCCCGGATGAGTTCGAAGGTGGCGGGGTCGTCCCGGGCGGCGTTGTCGATGTCGGGGCGGGCGCCGTGGATGCGCTCGACCTCGTCCAGGGTGTGGGCGATGGTCGAGAACATCCGCACCCCGAGGACGTCGAGCTTGGCGAGCCCCAGGGCATCGACGTCGTCCTTGTCGAACTGGGAGACGAGGAAGCCCTCGTAGGAGTGCTGCATCGGCATGAGGTCGGGGAGGGCGTCGTCGGAGAGGATCACCCCCGAGGGATGCAGGGCCAGGTGGCGGGGGTAGCCGTCGAGGCGGCTGGCCAGGTCGAAGAGGGTCTCCAGCCGGGAGGAGGTCAAGGAGAGCTCCGCCACCTCCGGCAGGGCGTCGAGCGCCTCGGGGATGGCCCCCGCCGAGATGTGCGGGAAGGCCTTGGCGACGATGTCGATCTCGCTCGGCGGCAGCCCGAGGGCCTTGCCGACCTCCCGGAGGGATGCCCGGGCCCGGAACGTCTCCATCATCGCCACCATGGCGCAGCGCTGGCCGTAGGTCTCGAGGATGTAGGCGTTGACCTCCTCCCTGCGGGCGGACTCGAAGTCGACATCGATGTCGGGGATCTCCCGGCGGTGCTCGTTCATGAACCGCTCGAAGACCAGGCCGTAGCGGATGGGGTCGACGTCGGAGATGCCGAGGACGTAAGCCACCAGCGAACCCGCCGCCGAGCCCCGGCAGGCGCAGCGGATGCCGAGGCCCTGCTTGGCATGGTCGACGATGTCCGCGACCAGCAGGAAGTAGCCGCAGAACCCGCCCCGGCGGATGGCCCGGAGCTCCCGGTGCAGCCGCTCGTCCACCTCCCCGTTGCCCCAGACGGACCGCGACCTCCTCGTTTCCGGGTAACGCCGGCGGACCCCCTCCCAGCAGCGTCTCGCCAGGACCTCGGTCGACGACTCCCCCAACCGCGGGTCCGCTCCCCCACGCTCGGGCGGGAGGCCCGGGAAGTGGAACTCGCCGAAGGGCAGTTCGTAGGCACAGATCTCCGCGACGGCCCTGGCGCCGGCCACCGCCTCCTCGGAGTGCAGGCGGGCCATCTTGGCGCCGGGCTTCAGCCAGTACTCGTGGTTGGTCCGCGGGGCGTTGGCCGGCGAGAGGGCGACGATCCGCCGGATGCAGTCGAGGACCTCGTGCATGACCGCGTCGGAGCGCTCGACGTAGTGGACGTTGTTGGTGGCGACCGTCCGGATCCCCACCGTGCGGGCGACGTCGAGGAGGATCCGGTTCCTGCAGGCGTCGCCGGGCTCCAGGTGGTTGGCGATCTCCATGGCGAAGCCGTCGCCGAAGACCTCCCGCCACCGGCGGGCGGCGGCCGCCGCCTCCTCGGTGCGGCCGAGGGCAGCGAGCCAGGGCACCTCGCCCTTGAGGCACCCGGAGAGGGCGACGAGCCCCTCGGAGCGGCGGGCGATGGCCTCGAAGCTGGTGCGGGGCCGCCGGCCCGGCGCCAGCGACTGCGCCCGCTCGTCGAGGTGCATCTCCGTCACGAGGTGGCAGAGGTTGGACCATCCCCGGGCATCCTTGGCGAGCAGGACCACGTGGTAGCCCTCGCCCCACTCGAGCTCGGCGCCGAGGATCGGCCGGACCCCCACCTGCCTGCAGGCCATGCTGAAGCGCACGGCCCCGTACATGCCGTCGTGGTCGGTGAGGGCAAGGGATTCCATCCCCATCTCGGCGGCCCGCTGGGCGAGGTCCTCTACCCGGGCCGCCCCCTCCCGGAGTGAGTAATTGGAGTGGACGTGGAGATGGACGAAGGGATCCACGAGGGAAGGCTTCCGGGTCGAGGGTGAGCCGAGCGCCCGGAGAGGGAGCGCACACAACCTCTCCGGGCGCTCGGCCCCGGAGCCTTTAAGGGGCCCCGGTCAGATGGTCAGTCCCACACCCTCGCAAGTCGCCATTGCTGGGCCTTCGGCCCAGCCAGTCGGTCGAACCGGAGATCGTAGACACCGCCCTCTGCCTCGACCCGGAAGCAATCGTGGTCCCTCGCCCGCTGGGGGTCCCAACCCTCCCCCGCCTCCCGCCAGTACTTGAGCACGCCCGCAACTGCATAGCGTCGGCCCCGCCAGGAGAAGGCATGCGGTGTGACAGAAGCCTGACTGTCCTCAACTTCCACCTCGATGGGATCGTTGTAGCGCTTGGTCATCTGATAGTCGAACACATGTTCGGGACGAAGAACGTACACCTGTTCGACAGCGCTTGTCAACGCCTGATTCGCCTCGGGAGGACTACCGGCAGCCCAAAGAGGCGGGCTAGACTCTCGCCCTATTCACACTCAACTCCGGAGACGGCCATATTGTCTAAAAAGGGTGCGGGGCCCAGACAAGGTCGTTTGGCAAAGTTTCTCGAGTTCACACGTTCCAAACTCGGCAACCTTGCGACGAACGTCGTGGGCGGCTTACTGGTCCTCCTTCTCGCCGCCGCCTTGGGCATAGGTGGCGCACAAGCTGTCCACGTCATCATCGATCGGCCCACCCCTCCCGTAACCACAACACCCACTTCCACGGCCACGGTCCAAGCCCCTCCGGTGGTTCCGGGGGGCAGCTCATCACCCACGGACACAGGGTCTCCCTCGGGTCCGCCAACCTGGCTGTCTGACCTCACTCCCGTGAGCGGGCACCCCGACTACAACGGCCCGGCCGCAGTCGGCGGCAAGGACGTCTTGCACTGCGTTGGGTTCGACACCAGCTCTGGGCAGGTCGCCAGCGTGACCTATGATCTCGGGGGCCACTACACGACGCTGGGCGTCCGGCTGGCGATCGGCGACTTCCGGGCGAGGCTGGCGGCCCACTTCGACGTTCTGGGCGATGGAACGTCGCTCCTGTCCGGCGGCGTCGACGTCAGCCCCTCCGTGGACCCCATCGACAAGACGGTTTCCGTGAGCGGCGTCCGTCGACTCGCGCTCGTCACCTCGATCCAAAGCAGCTACACCCAGACACTGTTTTGCAACGCTCAGGTAGCGCCCGGCAAATGAGCGCCGGCACGACGGCGGGGCCCGGCGCCTACACGCAGAAGGCGGTCGCCAACTGCTCGTCGAGAACCTTCACGCCCGCGGATCTGCTCCCTGCCGGGAGCTCGCCCCGCAGCTTTCGCACCCGCTGCACCAGCCGTGGCGAGGCGGTGGCAACGGCCACCTCCAGCGCCTCGCCGGCCACGCGGCAGCACTCGTCGAGCTCCGCCTGGCGGAGGCGGACTGAGGCCAGGTCGATCAGCGTGATCGCCCGGTCCCTGACGAAGGACGGGTCCCACGTCGAGAGCGCCGTGGCGAGCAGAGCCTCGGCGTCGCCCAGGCGTCCGACGCGCCTGCAGGACTGACCCTTCCAGCCCGCGATCATTCCTGGACCGAACCAGTAGAGCCAGGGGAGATCCTCGCTGCCGTCGCTCCGGTCAAGCGCACGGTCGAGCCGATCCAGGGCCCTGAGGCACGCGTCGGCGTCACCCAGATCGGCCTGAGCCTCGGCCTCGGCTGCAGCGAGGTATGCCTCCGTGACCAGTGAGATGCTCCCC
>DASPZW010000448.1:0-5813 GCA_035636055.1 Actinomycetota bacterium | reverse complement strand
CGCGCTTGCCTGTGGCCACCCGCTGGCAGGCCGTCCCCTCGGATGTGGCTGGACGAACTCGGTGGCGTGCTCGGAGCGCTGGCCCACCTGGCCCACCTCGAGGAGTTGGGCGAGGTAGCCGAAGCCCGAGCGGCGGCTTTTTCGGCTCATGCCGCCACGACCCTCGCTTCGGGTCTTCGACCGGCTCTCGGTTCTGCGCCTGATCCCGCCGTGCTGGCGGCTTTGCTGCCCAAGGCGGTCGAACTACTGGCTTGCTCGCCCGTTGCCTTCGAGGCGGCGCTGAGACCCCTCGTCGAGCGGTGTCTCAAGGGTCCCATCCCGCACCTGACGCAGGCGCGGCGGCAGTTGGGGATCAGCGGCAGGACCCTTCAGACCTGGAGCGGGATCATCGCATCCAGGATCAGGTTGACCAACCGGATGCGGTCCCCTCTGCAGCGGCCCCTCGCGGGAGCCCCGTCGCCTCAACGCCTGCCGCAGTTGCTGTGGCCGGCGGTTTTCGAGAGCTTCTACTCCGGCTTCCCGATCCAGCACTTGCTGTTCCGTCGCTTCTGCCCGGTTGCCCTCGGCGTGGCGGCAACGAAGTGGACCTTCGCCCAGGTCGCTGCGGCTCTCGGTCTGCCGCCGGGGCCTGGGGAGCAGTTTTACCGGCACGTGATCAACCTCCTCCGGACGCAGGGCAAAGACAGGCTCTTCTACGACGCTCTCGTCGATGCCAGCCGGTGGTTGGAGACCCAGAACTGGACAGTCGACTACTCGGTGCGCCGGAGCGTGCTCGGCCACATGAACCTCATCATGGGTTCCGATTGGGCATGGGCCTGCTGGGCCTCGGGCGTGCATCCGGGGGGTGGGAGGCGCCGGCGCCACGCCTCGACGTGGCTGTGGGCTGCGCTCACCGGCGGCCACCTCAACCTCGCTCCCACGGCCGACCGGACACACCCCAGTACGGAAGGGGACACCTACAAGCGGTTCCTTGCCGACGACCTGCCCGCCCTGGAGCCGGCCCTGCTGGCCCTGGGAGCGAACGTGCTCCAACGCGACGACCTCTCCGGTCCCGTTCGGGCGGACCTCACAGGCTGGGGCCCCGGGCCGGAGCCGCTGCCCAGGGACGTCACGAGCCTGGGCAGGTTCACCGCCCGGGTACCTCCGGCCAAATCACGCAGGGTCGCCGCCCGAGGGCCGGCACCGTTGGTCGGCGGCCTGGCCGAGCTCCTTGGCGTCGCTCTTCTGTCCCGGCTGTCGGGCACCAGCCCAAAGGCCATCTATCGCTATCGGCGGGGCGCACGGTGGCCGGGCGGGACTCTTCACCGGCGGCTGCTCCACCTGAACGACGTCATCGCAGCGCTACGCCAGGGACACAGCGACCACCAGATCGCCCAGTGGTTCAGCTCGGAGATCGCGCCGGGGGTTCGCCCGACGCACCTCCTCGAGGGGTGGTGGAGCCCCGATGAGGAGGGGCCCAGGCGACTGCTTGAGATCGCCCGGGGAGACACCTCCGAAGACGAGACGAGGCACTCCATCCTCGTGGCGGAGGGCCCCTCGGACTGGGCGCCCGAGGCCCACACGGGCCCTGGTCGGGAACTCGTTGATTCCCAGGGCCTGGAGCAGGTGGCCAACCTCACCGGCGTTGCACGCCTCTCCATCCAGCGCTTTCTCCGAGGTGAGTGTTGGCCCGGCAGGCGTGCCCAAGCTCGCTTTGAGGAGTTGGCCTCAATGCCACAGTCGGGCGGAGGCCAGGGCTGAGCCCTCGGAGGTGCACGACCCCGTTGCCACTGCCTCCGTCAACTTGCGTGACTCGACGACAGACCTCCGACAACTTGCGTGGTCTCCGTCAAGTTATTTGCTCAGTGACAACAGCGGCAGACTAGGGTCGCGCCAAATTAGCGAACCTCGTGTAGTGGTCCAGGAAGGCCAGTTCGACCTTCCCAAGGGGGCCACTGCGGTGCTTGGAAACGTGGATCTCGGCGATGCCCCGCTGCGGCGAGTGCGGGTTGTAGACCTCATCTCTGTAAATAAAAAGACAAACGTCGCAATCCTGCTCTATCGACCCACTTTCCCGCAGGTCCGCAAGCAGGGGGCGCTTGTCGGCCCGGTACTCGACGTTGCGGGACAGCTGCGACAGGGCGATCACCGGGACGTCCAGCTCCCTGGCGAGGATCTTGAGCGACCGGGAGATCTCGGACACCTCCTGCACCCGGTTGTCGGTGCGCCGCAGCGGGGCCATGAGCTGAAGGTAGTCGATGATCACCAGGCCCAGGCCGCCCTTGGAGGCGACTCTCCGGCACTTTGCCCGCATCTCCATGATGGTTGCGTTCGGCGTGTCGTCGATGAAGATCGGCGCCTCGGCCAGGCGGCCGAGGGCCAGCGAGAGCTTCGGCCAGTCGGAGTCCTGCAGCGCTCCCCGCCGGAGCCGGTTGGAGTCGACCCGGGCCTCCGAGCACATGAGGCGCTGGACCAGCTCCATCTTCGACATCTCGAGCGAGAAGATGATGACCGACTTGTGGTCGACGGCTGCGACGTGCTGGGCGATGGAGAGGGCCAGGGCGCTGTTGTGGGTGGGGATCATCGATCGCCCGGCGAGGTAGAGGTGGCTCGGGGAGCCGACCTGAATGCACCGCACCGCCACGGGCGGGACCGGCCGGATCGACACCAGGCTGCGAACGCCCGAAGTCTCGGCGAGCCCGCCCGCCATGCCGAGCGCCAGCCGGTCCGCCTTGCGGCTCAGCCGGAAGACCGGGTCGAGTGGGAACCAGCTGAAGCGCCGTCCCTTTGCGGAACCACCGCCTTTGAGCCGGACGGTGTGCTTGCAGATGGGGCCGGGGTTGTGGCCGAGCGAGCACACGAGCTCCCGGGTCTGCTCCAGCACCTCACGGTTGAGGAGGCAGAGGTCGACGGCCCCGCCGGGGCGGACCCGGCCGCCGCCGTCCATGATGCCCTGGATCAGGGCGAGACGCTGCTTGAACGACCCCCGCAGGTAGGGCGCCGGTATCCGCTGCCCCGCCCCCCAGGGCAGCGTCACCGGGTTCTCCAGGCAGTAGCCGGCTCGCTGGAACTCCCAGCTGAAGTGCGCCCGGTCTTTCTTGGCGATGGCCCGGACGGCTTTGTTCGCCTTGGCGGACTGCTCCCCGCCCAGCCAGCAGCCGAGCACGTACGGATCGACGGGCAGCGCCGCCTCCGGCAGGTCGAGGGACGCCGCAAGCGGTACATGCCACCGCAGCCCGGAGCGGCCAGCAACCCCGGCGGTCGCCATCTCGGCGGTGGTGACGACCTTCGGCCGCCGTTGGGCGGACACCTGCCACTGGTGGCCGCCGTCGGCGACGATCACCGAGCCGTCGTCGAAGGTCAGCTCGTAGCAGTCGTGATCGGCGTAGACCGGAGAGACGTGGTCGACGAGGCAGAGCCTGCCCTGCTCGTCGAACACCTCGTCGCCGACCTCGATCTCGCCCATCGTGGTCCAGCCGGTCGGGGTGGGGACCGGGGTCTCCAGGGCCAGTGCCTTTCCCATGCTGGGCCGGGCGGCGACGATGATCAGGTTCGACGGCTGCAGGCCTGCCGTCAGGTCGTCGAGGTCGCTGAAGCCCGTGGCGACGCCGGTGATGGCCGAACCCCGCTCGTAGAGCCGCTCGACCATCTCCATGTTCTCGGTGAGCAGGTCCTTCAAGTGGGCGAGGTCCTCGGACACCCGCCGGTTCGTCACCTGGTAGATGAGGTCCTCCGACTGGTCCACCGCCTCCTCGACGTTGTCCGGCAGCGCGAAGGCGAGGTCCGAGATCTGCTGGGAGGCGTCGATCAGCCGGCGCAGCGTGGCGTTCTCCTGGACGATCCGGGCGTAGTGGCCCGCGGAGCCCGGCGACGGCACGGAGTTGACGAGCGTGAACAGGTAGGGCTTGCCCCCGAACTCGTCGAGGTTGCCCCGGCGCCGGAGTTCCTCCCCGAGGGTCACGGCGTCGACGGGCTCGCCCCGGGCGTAGAGGTCGAGCATGATCTTGAACATCTCGGCGTGGGCCGGCTTGTAGAAGTCGTCGGCCGCCACGGTCTCGATCGCCGTGGCGATGGCCTGCCGGGACAGCAGGCAGGCGCCGAGGACCGACTCCTCTGCCTCGAGGTTGTGGGGCGGGACGCGACTGGACGGCGTACGCTCCGTTTGGCGAGCCGAGCTCCTTGCCGGCCTTGTGGATGCTGCAGCGGAAGAGTCCCTCACGCCGATCGCCGTTCCTGGTATCGCTGGCGCATGAGGGCTCGTACTGCGGGCTCAACGCGTGCGAGTGGATCCAGCGACGTCTCCGCCAACTCGCGCAGCATCGTCCGCTCGGACTCGGGCAAAAGACTGATCTCCTCGTCGAGTCGCGCATCCTCAAGGCGGCGCTCCGCGTCGGTCTTGATGCCCTCGGCCAAGCCCGGCTCAGGGATACGCTGGCCAGGTCGTGCCCGAGCCACCCGCAGGCAGTAGCGCAGCGGGTTCTTCACGTCTTCGTAGCTGGCAGTGAGCGCCAGCTGCTCCAGTGCATGGTCGATGCCCGCTTCAGATACATCACGCTCGGCCAGTTGCACCCTCAGGCGATCAAGCACTGCTGCCGGCAGCGGGTTCTCGGACCGAGGTTCGGTTTCCCTTTTCTCCGAGGAGCGGGTCCCGAGGTAGATGTCCGATGGGGGGGTAGGGGGGGTTGTAGTTGTAAATAACAACACCTCCTGGGTTTTGCTTTTGGTTGGGGCGGCGGTAGTGCCGCCCTTTTTGTCTAAAATGCCGCCCTTTTGGGGACGAGATGCCGCCTTTTCGTCCTCACCGGGGCCGGTAAAGGGCGGCACTACGCCGCTGTTTTTGGAGGGACCTGCCGTGATGGGCGGCACTACGCCGCCCTTTTTCCTCGCCTCCTCAACAAAGGGCGGCACTACGCCGCTGTTCTGCTCCTCCGGCTCGGGGCGGAATGGCGGCTTCTTGGTCCCCTTATCGAGGGTGAGGAGGAAGTCCGTGGCGAGGCCCCGGCCACCTGCTTCGTTGCGGAGGGGGCGGATGAGACCCTTCTCCTGGAGCTTGCGCAGGATGCGCTGGACGGTCCGTCGATCGAGCTCGGTCTTCCACACGAGATACGGCACGCCGGGGCGAGTGCGGCCATCGTCGTGGGCGTGGTCCGCTAAGGCAAGCAGCACCAGTCGGTCAGCCTTTGGCAGCGAGAGCTCCCAAACCTGGGTCATGAGCTTGATGCTCACCGGCTCCCGCCCACCTTCGAGCCGCGTGAGTACGACGACCGGTGCTCCCGGCCGCCGGTATGTGTCTCTTTCCCACCATCGCTCTCGGGTGTTCGGCGCGACGGGGGAGTGGTGAATCGTGGCGACAACAAACAGCCCACCTCCGTGGTTGCTGGCAAAACCGTGCGCACAGTGCTTGCACACAGCCACGAAGCGGACTACGATCGTCACCTAGCTCAAGGTGTTGATGTAGTCCACGTTCGCCCCGGTTCCCGCCGGGGCGTTCAGTTTTTTCGACCTATTGTGGGCCGTGCGGCCCTGGCTTCAGCTCGCAGGCTTCACCTCCTTCCCTCGGTGGACGCCAATCCGTGCAACCGGCGAAAGGGTTCAAGCGGTACGGAGCTTGAGGCCCCGGAGGGCTTCGACACTCTCGTCGAGGAGGGCGATGCGGGCACGCAACTCCCGGGCGATGTCCTCCCCGCCCCCTTCCACGAGCTCCCGCAGTTCCTCGACCCCCACCCCGAGGTTCCTCAGCACCGCAGCCGCCCGAACGATGCGCAGCTGCTCCTCGGTGAACCGCCGGTGACCACCTTGGCGCCGGACATTGGAGCCGAACAGAAGGTCCGATA
>DASPZW010000447.1:0-4148 GCA_035636055.1 Actinomycetota bacterium | reverse complement strand
CGGTCACCTGGACGAGGGATCCGGCGAACAGGCCGGTGCTCGAGCCGCCGTGCGGACCCGTCCTCGACCTGGACCGCGTAGCCACCCCCGGCCAGCGCCACGAGGGCGTTGATGGGGACCGCTAGGGCGCCCTGGGCGCTGGCCCGGCTGACGTTGACCTGGACGGGGGCCAGGTCGAGGTTCCCGGTGTCGGTGGCAGGTCGGGGTCCCCCTGGGGTAGAGAGATGGTCGAGCGTGACGGTGACCGCTACCGTGGGCTCGTTGGAGGCCCGGTCGGCCGGCGCGGTGACGGCCACGGGCGACACGTCCCCCACCACGCCCGGCTCCATGGTGTAACCGTCGGGCATCGTCACGGAGACGGCGTCGCCCGCTCTGACCAGCCGCACCTGGCTCACCGGCACCTGCGCCTTGACGACGAGGGTCGTCGAGGTGCCGGCCAGCACCTGGCCGCCCGGCTGGATGGGCGCGCCGAGGTTGGCGGCGAGCGTCGCCACCCGCAGGGGGCCGGGGGCATCCTCCTGAGTGGCGTCTGAGGGCACCGGTCGCCCCCGTTCCCCTCGGGGGTCTACGCCGGGGCCGATGACACCAGCCCAACGGCCGCCGGCGGTTCCAGCCCTCGGGCGGCCCCCTGGCGCCCGCCGTGCACGCCCGAACGCGGGGACGGTGGGCGGGCGGGCGTTCGGCGGATGTCACACCCGGCGCGCCACAATGAGAGCCATGCGAGTGCTCGTGGTGGAGGACCAGGCAGTCCTCGCCGACCGCATCGCCGACGGGCTGCGCGACCAGGGCATGGCGGTCGACGTCGCCTACGACGGTTCGGCCGCCATCGAGGCGGTGAGCATGGTCGGCTACGACGTGGTCGTGCTCGACCGGGACCTGCCGCGCGTCCACGGCGACGCCGTCTGCGCAACGATCGTCGCCGGGCCCTCCCCCGCCCGGATCCTCATGCTGACGGCCGCCGCTGCGGTCGAGAGCCGGGTGAACGGGCTCAACCTCGGCGCCGACGACTACCTCACCAAGCCGTTCGCTTTCGCCGAGCTCGCCGCCAGGGTGCGGGCGCTCGCCCGGCGGTCGCCCTCGACCCCACCGGTGCTGACGCGGGGCGACCTCGTGCTCGACGGGGCGCGCCGCCGGGCGAGCCGGGGCGGCAGGGCGCTGTCGCTGACCCGAAAGGAGTTCGGGGTCCTCGAGGCGCTCGTGGTGGTCGACGGCGCCGTGGTGAGCGCCGAGATGCTGTTGGAAGGGGTCTGGGACGACCACCTCGACCCCTTCAGCAACGTCGTGTCGGTGACCCTCGGCCGGCTGCGGCACAAGCTCGGGGCACCACCGCTCATCGAGACCGTCGTGGGCAGCGGGTACCGGCTCTAGTGGCCCGGCCCCAGCGGAGCCTGCGCCTGCGGCTCACCGTCGCGTACACGGGCCTGTTCCTGGCGAGCGGGGCGTTGCTGCTCGCCGTGGCGTACGGCCTCGTAGCCCACGACCTCGCCTCGTCCAAGACCCCCAGCACCGCCGATCCGCAGCTCCTGGCCAACTGTAAGACCTCCTTCGGGTCGTCGAAGACCGGGGGGACCATCCCCGACGCCAAGCTGCAGCAGCAGTGCAAGGCGCTGTTCGACGCAGGGGCGAACAAGCAGCGGGTGAGCACCCTGCACAACCTGCTGGTCACGTCGCTGGCGGCGCTCGCGGGCATGGCGGTGGTCTCCGCCGTGCTTGGCTGGCTCGTCGCAGGGCGGGCCCTCCGACCCCTCCAGGCCGTCACCGAAGCGGCGCGCCGGGCCTCGCACACGAACCTCGACGAGCGCGTCGCGTTCCGGGGCCCGCCCGGCGAGCTGAAGGAGCTTGCCGACACCTTCGACGAGATGCTCGACCGCCTCGACGCCGCGTTCGCCAGCCAGCGGCGCTTCGTCGCCAACGCATCCCACGAGCTGCGGACACCCCTGACCATCATGCGCACCGCCATCGACGTCACCCTCGCCAAGCCCGCCCGCACGACCGGACAGCTGGAGGAGATGGCGGCCGAGGTACGGGCCGCCATCGACCGGGCGGAGTCGCTGATCGAGGCGCTGCTGACCCTGGCCCGCAGCGACCGGGGGCTGGGCCTCCGGGAGCCGGTGGACCTCGCCACGGCCGCCGAGGACGCCCTCGACGCCGCCGCCGGGGCGATCCGGGAGTCGGGCCTCGAGGTCCAGGCCGTGTTCGAGCCGGCCCCGACATCGGGCGACCCCGTGCTGTTGGAGCGCCTGGCTGCCAACCTCGTCGACAATGCCGTGCGCCACAACGTCTCGCCGGGTTGGATACGGGTGACGACCGGCCAGCGCAACGGGGAAGCGTTCCTCGACGTGTCCAGCACGGGCCCGGTCATCCCCGAGGACGTGGCGGGCCTGCTCTTCGAGCCGTTCCGGCGCCTCGACCCGACCCCCGGCGGCAACGGGCTCGGGCTCGGCCTCGCCATCGTGCAGTCAGTGGCGACGGCTCACGAGGGGACGGTCAGCGCCCACAGCCGGGCGACCGGGGGCCTCGACGTCTCCGTGGTCCTGCCCTGCCTCGACGCCGCGGGAGAGGTGTGAAGGATTGTTTCGAGCCCGCCAGCAGGCCGAGGCGGGTTGCGCGCCGTTGTGACTCTCGCGACCCGGTGCCATCATGCAAACACGGCACATCGTTCCCCAGTAAGCGCCGTCTCCACATTCCCCCAGGGAGGTCCGGCAATGGCAACGATCACGGAGCACGAGGCAGAGCGCATCGAGCAGGCCAATACGTCCGGGCGCCCGCCGGTGGTCTTCATCCACGGCCTCTGGCTGCTGCCGAGCAGCTGGGAACGCTGGGCGACCGTCTTCGAGGAGGCCGGCTACACGGCGCTCACCCCGGGGTGGCCGGACGATCCGGACACCGTCGAGAAGGCAAACGCGGACCCGAAGGTCTTCGCCCACAAGACGGTGGGCCAGGTCGCCGACCACTTTGCGGAGGTGATCGGCATGCTCAAGAAGAAGCCGGCCGTCATCGGTCACTCCTTCGGCGGGCTCCTCGCCCAGATCATTGCCGGGCGCGGGCTGGCCGCCGCGACCGTCGCCATCGATCCGGCCCCCTTCCGGGGCGTACTGCCCCTCCCGATCTCCGCACTGAAGTCTGCGTTCCCGGTCCTGGGCAACCCGGCCAACCGCAACCACGCGGTCCCGCTCACCTACGAGCAGTTCCGCTACGCCTTTGCCAATGCGGTCAGCGAGAACGAGGCGAAGGAGTTGTACGCGACGTTCGCGGTGCCGGCATCCGGCGCGCCGCTCTTCCAGGCGGCGACCGCCAACCTCAATCCCTGGACCGAGGCGAAGGTGAAGACGAAGAACCCTGACCGTGGACCCCTGCTGATCGTCTCGGGCGAGAAGGACCACACGGTGCCGTGGTCCATCGCAAACGCCTCGTTCAAACGGCAGGAGCGCAACAAGGGCGTCACCGAGATCGTCGAGATGCCCAACCGCGGGCACGCGCTTACGATCGACAGCGGGTGGCGGGAGGTGGCCGACACGGCCCTCGCCTTCGTGAAGCGGTTCGTCGAGCCCTAACTTAAGGAGTCTTCTGCCTCATCTGTGGGTGACTCTTTGACTCCCTGCACCCGAGCCCGCATCGCCGACGTTCACGGATCTTCTGCAAAGGCGGCCCGAGCGCGGCAAGCACCTCTGCGAGGGGGTGTGCGCCAGCGGGGGGTGGTTCGGCCTTTGGGGCGGCTCAGCGGCCCGGCAGGCTCGCGCAGCAGGTCAAACCGTGGATGAGAGCGGCCCCGATGACAACCCGGTGCCTGCGGATCATGGCGGCAACTCGACGAGGGGACCGATCCTGGAACCGGACGCCCAGGCCCGCCATCTCCTCAGCTGACGACACCCTCGAGCGGACCCCTAGCGGCACCGGGCGCCGGCCACCACGCGGGTCGCGATGGCTTTTAAGGGGTCGCGAAACGAAGTGTTTCTGTATGGCCGCGTTATGCGCGGTCAAACAGAAAAACATCGCGAACACCTCGTCGGGGGCCCCGGCCGCGGCGGGAGTAGCATGGGTGCAAGCCCGATCGGGACACCGGTCGGGCCCTCTTTCGCGCATATGTCCGGTGAACTCTCCGATCTCGTTGCCCTGTGGGACCGCTCCGACGTCCTCGACGCCATCGT
>DASPZW010000446.1:0-3010 GCA_035636055.1 Actinomycetota bacterium | reverse complement strand
CGACCTCCAGCTGTTCGTCATCGACGTCGCCGGGGGCGACAAGGTCCCCCGCAAGGGAGGGCCGGGCATCTCGCGCTCGGACCTGCTGGTCATCAACAAGACCGACCTGGCCCCCATGGTCGGCGCCGATCTGCGGGTGATGGCCCGGGACGCAGCCACCGCCCGCGGCGGCCGCCCGACCCTGTTCACCTCCCTGGTGGGCGGTGCCGGCGCGGGCGCGGTAGCCGACTTCATCGAAGGCAACCTGTGAGAACGGTGCGAGGGAAGATTCCTCCAAAAAGGGCGGATACCGCACCTTTTGGAGAAATCTACGCCG
Source organism: Actinomycetota bacterium (assembly GCA_035636055.1). Classification (GTDB taxonomy): domain Bacteria; phylum Actinomycetota; class CADDZG01; order JAHWKV01; family JAOPZY01; genus JAOPZY01. The sequence goes on along the minus strand of DASPZW010000446.1, from coordinate 2,694 downwards.
GAGATTGCTCGTGAACGGGGGGGTCACGGTTGTGGTTGAGGCCACGCGGGTCGTCGTGCTCGATGCCCGGCCCCCCGTCGCCGCCAAGATCCTCGTCACGCCGGACGGGCCAGAGTTGGTGCTCATCGGGGCGGCCGCCGGCCTCCTCGAGGGCGACGCCGTCACGATCGACCTCACCCTCGGCCCGGGGGCCCGGCTCGCCGTGAGGACCACGGCGGCAACGCTGGCCCACCCCTGCCCTAGCGGTGGGTGGACGCAGACCGTGGTCACCGCCCGCCTGGGCGACGGGGCCGTCCTGGCGTGGCTGCCCGAGCCGCTTGTCGCCTGCGCCGGGTGCCGGCACCGCTCCCGCAGCGCGGTCGAGCTCTCCGACGGCGCAGTGGCGGTCTGGTCCGAGGCATGCACGCTGGGCCGGTCGGGCGAGCAGGCGGGGACGGTCGACCTTCGCCTCGACGCCACGTACAACGGGGCGCCCCTGCTGCGGGACGGGCTCCGGGCCGGCGACGGCAGCGGCGTGCCGGCCTACCCGGACGTCGCGGCCAGCCCAGCCGTGCTCGGGGGCCGGCGCCACACCGGCAGCGTGCACCTGCTGGGCCGGCGGGCAGACGGCCCGTTCCTGCAGCTCGCCGGTCCCGGCACCACCGCCCGCGCCGTGGCGGCGGACGCCGCCGCCCTCGAGCGGACGCTCAGCGCCGCCCGGGCCCTCTTCCTGTCGATCACCGCCCCGTCAACCAAGGAGGTCCCTGTCCATGGCTGAACCGTCCCATGTCCCCGCAGTCCACGACCGTCACGGCCCCGAGGCCCGCCGAGCCCTCGAGCGGGAGGCCCTGATCCCCCACACCCGCCACGAGCAGGAGATCGCCCGGGGGTTGGAGATGGGCCTGCAGGGAGCGGACTCGATCGTGGACCGCACGATCCCCACGTTCAGCCGGGGCGAGCTGCCGCACTACGCCGGCATCAACACCTTCCTGAAGGCGCCGTTCGTGGAGGACGTCCGGACCTGTGGTGCGTACGACGTCGCCATCCTCGGGGCACCGCACGACTCGGGGACGACCTACCGCCCGGGCACGCGGTTCGGCCCCCAGGGGATGCGACGCATCTCGGCCCTCTACGGCACCTACAGCTTCGAGCTGGGCGTCGACCTCCGGGAGTCGATCACCATCTGCGACGTCGGCGACGTTTTCACCATCCCCGGCAACATCGAGAAGACCTTCGACCAGATCTCGAAGGCGGTCGCCCACGTCTACGCCTCGGGGGCGCTGCCGGTGGTCCTCGGCGGCGACCACTCGATCGGCTACCCGACCGTCCGGGGGGTGGCGGAACACCTCAAGGGCAACCTGGGCATCATCCACTTCGACCGCCACGTCGACACCCAGGAGACCGACCTCGACGAGCGGATGCACACGACCCCCTGGTACCACGCCACCGACATCCCCAACGTGCCGGCCCGCAACCTCGTCCAGCTCGGCATCGGGGGATGGCAGGCGCCCCGGCCGGGCGTCAAGGTCTGCCGGGAACGGGAGACGACGATCATGACCGTGACCGACTGCGTCGAGATGGGCCTCGACGCCGCCGCAGACAACGCCCTCGGGGTGGCCTGGGAGGGGGCCGAGGCGGTGTGGCTGTCTTTTGACGTCGACTGCCTCGACGCCGCGTTCGTGCCCGGGACGGGGTGGCCGGAGCCGGGCGGGTTCCTGCCCCGGGAGGTACTGAGGCTGGTGCGGCGTGTCGCGGAGCGGGGGCTGGCGGGTATCGAGATCGTCGAGTGCTCGCCGCCGTACGACTCGGCCGACATCACGTCGCTCATCGGGGTCCGCGTGATCTGCGACGTGCTGGCGACCCTGGTGAACGAGGGCAAGCTTCCTCGCCCGTAAGCCCCGTAGGCAACGCCGGCGTCAGTGGGTGATGTCCTCGGACAGCTCGTGCTGGTGGAGGACCCCGTCGGTGTAGGTCACGCCGTCCATCTCGGCGTACAGGCGGTACTGCACCTTCCTCGCTTCGGCCCGGCGGGACAGGGAGCCTGGCGTCGCCACCGAGCCGACAGCAACCCTCAGCATCCGTGGGGCGTTTGACCGAATGGCGATTGGGTCGTACTCTTGCAACATCATGTTGCTCATCGGCTGAGATGCAGATGTCGGCGCCAGGGGTCCACCCCCCGACGCCTGTGGTAGCGCGGTTGCACAGCGCCTAACCAGACCTCTTCTCTTCCGAAGGAGCCACCACCATGTCACCCCTGCCCGTTGCTGCGTCCGTGTTCCTCGCCCTGCACGACCACGCCATCCCCGCGATCGAAGCCGCCTCGCTGCGCAAGGAGTTCCGGCGACGCGAGCGGGTCGGGCGCCGGTTGGAGACGACGACCTCCGTGGCCCTGGCACCGACCACCTTCATCGTGGAGCCCGGCGAGTGCGTCGCCATCCTCGGCCAGAACGGTTCGGGCAAGTCCACCCTGGTGCGCCTGCTCTCGACCCTGCTGCTGCCCGACGGGGGGACGGCCAGGGTCTTCGGCCACGACATCGGCACGGAGGCACGGGCCGTGCGGCGCCTGGTCAACCGCGTGTCCGTGGAGGCGTCGTTCTTCAAGAAGCTCTCGGCGTTCGAGAACCTCAGCTACGCCGCCCGCTTCTACGGCATCCGGGGGCCGGACAGCCGCGCCCGCATCCCGGAGATCCTCGAGCGGCTCAGCTTCCCGGCGCG
>DASPZW010000445.1:0-3356 GCA_035636055.1 Actinomycetota bacterium | reverse complement strand
TCCGGACCGTGGTTGTCACCTGCACCAACGGCGAGCTCGGGGACGCCCCTGGCGGCATCAAGCCCGGAGAAGCGGGACACGACGAGGCGGCGGTCGTGTCGATCCGGCGCGAGGAGTTGGAGGAGGCCTGCACACGGCTCGGGGTAGCCCACCTCGAGATGCTCGGCTACCACGACTCCGGCATGGCCGACTGGTCCTACAAGGATGGCCCCGGCGTCTTCTCGCAGGTGCCGGTGGGCGAGGCAGCCGCCCGGCTGAGCGAGTTGTTCGAGCGGTACCGCCCCGACGTCGTGGTCACCTACGAAGAGGACGCCGCATACGACCACCCCGACCACGTGCAGACCGCCCGGGTGACGCTCGCCGCGCTCCGGGCCACACCGATCCCGAGCAAGTTCTACCTGGTGGCGATGAGCATGAAGCACTGGGGCCGCGTCCGGGACGCACTGGAGGCCCAGGGGATCCCCCTTCGTTCCCGGAGCCGAGCCCCGAATGGATGCAACGCCTGGCGGATACCCAGGAGCGGATCACGACCACCGTGGACGTCGGCCCCTTCGTCGACCGCAAGCGGGGGGCGGTCCTTGCCCATGCCAGCCAGATGGACCAGGCGTTCTTCACGAAGATGCCGGCCGACATGTTCAACCTGGCATTCGGGGAGGAGCACTTCATCCGGGCACACGACACCACGGCCTCCCCGTTGCCCGAGGACGACCTGTTCGCAGGATTGCGCTGAGCCCCCGGTACGTTTCGGGGAAGGCTTCCGTACTATCGGGCGTTGACCCGACATCCGGCCATTCAGGAGCCGCCGTCCCTCTGGCGCAGCTGTTCCAGGCGAAGCCGCCGGCACCTCCCGCCCCTGAGGCGCTGTCAAAAGAATCCCTGATGAACGTTGAGGAATAACTTTGAGTATAAACCGTCGCTCTACACCGTTTTATACTCAAAGTTCGGTCACTCGACCTGGACATTAGGCCCCGGGGCGCTCTGCCACCCGTTCCAGAAACGCCTGGTACCGGTCCATCACCGAGTCCCAGCTGAACGCTCGGGCATAGGCCAGGCCGTTGGCCCCCAGCATGGCCGCCACGTCGGGTTCGGCGAGGAGCAGCTCCAGGGCTGCCTCGAAGTCGGCGTAGTCGCGGTAGGCGAGGCCCCCGCCCGACCGCCGGGCGTGGCCAGCCGTCACGGGGCAGTGGGCGTTGACCAGAATCGGCTTGGCCTTGGTCCACGCCTCCAGCAACACGATGCCGAAGCTCTCGGCCGGCGAGGGGTGGACGAATGCCAGGGAGCCCTCCAGCGCCCCCCAACGCTCGGCGGTGCCGAGGACGCCGGTGACGACGATGTCGTCATGGGGTGGCGGAGCCTGGGCGACGGGACCGGCGATCACCAGCTTGAGGGGGCCGGGGTGGCGGGCCTTGAAGGCGGCGAACATCCGGGCGAGCTCGGTCGTGCCTTTGCCGTCCTCCACCCGGCCCAGGTACATCAGGTAAGGATCGGTGCCCAGCCCCACCCGCGCCCGGAACGCCTCCGGATCGCCCGTGCCCTCGTCCACGCCGAGGCCGACGAGGCCGAGCCTGGCACGCGGCCACCCCACGAGCCGCAGGATGAGCTCCCATTCTTCGGGCGAGTGCAGGTACAGCCCGGCGGCGGAGCGCAGCACCCGGCGCACGACGGGCAACCGTGCCTGGCCCTCGTCGTGGATCGCTGGGTGCAGCACCGAGCGCTCGGCCACCAGCGGGAGGCCGACGAGCGTCGGGTAGTACAGGTAGGTGTAGAAGATCCAGAGGTCCGGCCCACCAGCCGCATGGCCGGCCCTCGACCGGATCTCGTCGATCAGCGATGGCACGAGCGGGCCCTGATCCCGGACCCACCGGTCCACGAGGTCGGGGTCGGGGTCCTTCGTGGAGAACACCCGGTCCGAGAGGCGCTCGAAGCCGGGGTCCCGGGGGGCGGTGGTCGGGAAGCGCACGAGGTTGACCCCGTCGTCGACGGAGGGTCCGACGGGCAGGTTGTTCTCCCACGTGACGGCGTCGGTGGTGGCGGTGCTGAAGACGGTCACGTCCACACCCCGGGCGGCCAGCCGGGTGGCGAACTGGCGGCAGGCCGCCTCCGCCCCCCCGACGATCTGGGGACCGTAGCGCTGGGCGACGTAGATCACCTTCACGCCAGGCTTCCGAACAGCTCCCTGACCCGGGCCTCGAAGGCCAACGGCCCGAAGGCGGCCGCCCGCAACCTGCCGGCAGCGGCGAGCCGGGCGCGCAGCGCCTCGTCGCCCAGCACGACGTCGATCAGGGCCGCCACCTCTTCGTAGCAGATGTCGCTGAAGAGAATCCCGGCATCGCCGATGGTCTCGGGTAGGGCGCCCGCGGCGTAGGCCAGGACCGGGACGCCGAAGCTCATCGCCTCGATCCAGGGCAGTCCGAAGCCCTCGTGCTCGCTCATGGAGACGAACGCGTCGGCGCAGCGGTAGTAGGCGGAGAGTTCGGCGTCGCCGACCCGCCCGGCAAAGTGCACCTCCTCGACCCCCAAGCGCTCGACGAAGCGCCGGAGGGTCTCCGCGTAGGCTCCCGTGTCGGGGCGGCCGACGACGAACAGCCGGGCCTCGCGGCACCACGCCCGGCGGTAGATGGCGAAGACCTTGACGAGATCCTCGATGCGCTTGTTGGGTGCAAGCCGGGAGACGAAGAGCAGGTCGTGGCCTCGCTTGCCGGCTCGGAGCCTGGCCATGACGGACTCGTCAGCCGGCCCCGAGAGCCGGGCGGGATCGACCAGGAGCGGCAGCGTGGCGGTCGTGACGAACCCCATCTCCTGAAGCTCCCGCTCCATGTAGACCGAGTGGGCGATGGCCAGATCGGCCTGGCCGGCGAGCGCCTCCAGCTCGGACCTCGCCCGGGCCAGGGCCACGGCGAGGCCGGGGTCGTACGCCCGGACGAACTCGGGCGGCGTGATGCCGTGATAGTCGACGACCTTCACGGCGTCCACCCCGGCCACCCAGGTGCCCAGGGGCGAGGCGTGGGCCGCGTGGTAGACGAGGACGTCGGTCGGTGCAACGACGGCGTCCTCGTAACGCACCGTCCCGGCGGCCAGCTCGGGCGCCGCCCGCTGGACGACGAAGCCCCCATGCGAAGGCCCGAAGACTCCCGCCAGGTTCCGGGCATGACCCCCGATGGCGTCACCACGCTCGAGGAACGGGACGAGCTGAAAGACCCGGCTCAATCCTCGCTCTTGGCCTCGTTGGCCCCACCGGCATCATGGGCAGCGTCCTGAACGATCTCCCGCAGGAGCTCGGTCTCGGCGAGGTGGTAGGCGTTGAGCTGGTCGGTCAGATGGCGCAGCGTCCAGACGGTCACCGGCCGCAGGCCCCG
>DASPZW010000444.1:0-15552 GCA_035636055.1 Actinomycetota bacterium | reverse complement strand
CTTGCCAAAGAGTACCCCGGCGACGGGGGGGTGCCAGGCTTTGTCGCCGATCTGGTGCGGCGCTTCGCTGCCTCGGAGGCCGAGGACGGCCGCGGCATCCAGATCCTCACCTACCACCGCGCCAAGGGCAAGGAGTTCGACGCCGTGTTCCTGCCCCGCCTGGAGGACAAGGAGTTGCCGTTCGCGCTCTCCACGTCGCCAGAGGAGCGGGCCGAGGAGCGCCGGCTGCTCTACGTCGGCATCACCCGGGCCCGCCGCCACCTCAGCCTGTCCTGGGCGGCGTCCCGGGACGACGCTCGCGGTCGCCTCATGTTGTCGCCGTTCCTGGCCGAGATCCGCCCCCACGCCACGGCCCCCACGGCACCCGGCCGGCCCGCCGCTGGACGCGCAGCGGCCGCCGGCCCAGCCTCACCACTGCTGGTCGCCTTGAAGAAATGGCGCACGGACGAGGCCAAGGAGCGCGGGATGCCCGCCTACGTGATCTTCCACGACCGGACGCTGGCCGACATCGAGGCCCGCCGGCCCCGGACCCTACCCGAGCTGCTGTCGATCTCCGGCGTCGGCCCCGCCAAGGTCGCCAACTACGGTGAGGCGGTCCTGGCCATCGTGAAGGCGCACGCCGACGCGTGAAGCGCCTGCACTCCGGTAGGGTTCGGGGGTCATGAGGGGCGACAGGGTCGAGGTCCTGGTAGACGTGGGGAATGCCACCCGCAGCTTCGAGATCGTCGCCACGAAGGCCGGCCGCCGGGTCGAGGTCACCATCGCCCGGGGGACCGTCGAGGTTGCCGAGGTGACCCGCTCGGGGCAGCCGGTGCGCTCCGCCCGGTTCATGGCCACGCGGGTCGTCGCCGTCGTCGAGCACCCGTCGGACTCGCCGGGCGACCCCGAGCCGAGACAGCCCCGGCGCCCCCCGCCGGAGAACCAGGCCTCGCTCGGCTTCTAGGATTCCGTCAAAAGTCGGTATGACCGAGGTGGCCACCCACAAGGGAGCGGCAGATCGCAACGCTGCCCCCGGCACCTCGTCACTAAGGGTGGCGACAGCGAAGCGCCGCCGTCCAACCCAGACCCATGAACGCACGTCCGTGCCGGAGCGCCTACTTTCCTCCAAAAGGTGCGCTATCCGCACTTTTTGGAGGAAACTCACTTCCCTCAGAGCGCAGACTTTTTGACGGAAACTGCCTCGCCCATCTAGCCGCCGCCAGCGACCAACTCCCCGCGCATGTTCTGGAGCAGGTGGTAGCGGCATTCGAAGGTGACGGCGCCGGCCTGCGGGAAGGTCACGGTCACGGTCACCGGCGTGCCGGCCTCGACGTTGGCGTCGATGTGCTGGCTCGCGATCCGGAAGTCGTGCAGGGCGTTGCCCTGGTTGCTGAGGGTGACGGTCAGGTGCTGGCCCGGTGCCCCTCGAAGGATGGTCGGCTGGAAGAAGTAGTCACCCAACTCGATGACGGTGGTGGTGACGCCTGAGACGTCGGCCTCGCCGTGGGCCGCGGCCGGCTGGCCGTCGGCGAGGCGGACCGTCGGGCCGCTCCCGGTGCAGGCGGGCGCCAGCGTGAGGATGGCAGCGATCGGCAGGACAAGCCGGGCGAGGAGCCGCCGCCAACGTTGGGGCCAGCGTTGGGTCAAAAAACCCGGAAATGGACGCTTTTGACCCAACGTCGGTTGGTCGCCCTCGGGAGGCCCTCAGGCCCCGGCGCCGACCGCCTGGACCGGACCCTCGACCCGGATCACCACCTCGGTACCGGGCGGCGGCGGGGCCACCGGCCCCCAGGTGCGAGCCATGACGGTGTGGGTCCGGCCCGGGAGCACCGCCACCTCGACGAGGGCGTCGTGGCCGTAGTAGTGCGTCTTGGTGACCTCCCCGTGCGGCGGGCCGTCCCCGTTCCCGCCGATGGGCCCGCGGAGGTGGCTGGGTAGGCAGCCGGCGAGGACGATCTGCTCCGGCCGGATGACCACCCGGGCGGCGCCCACCGGCACCTCGTCGCCGGCGCTGAGCGTGAGTGTCCCCAGGGGTGTCTGGGCCATGCCGTCGTGGATGTCGGCGGTGAGCAGCGTGGCGTCGCCCACGAAGCGTGCGGACCAGGCGTCGGACGGCCGGGTGTAGAGGTCAACGGGCGAGCCGGACTGCAGGGCCACGCCGTCCCGCATCAGGACGACCTGGTCACCGAGCGACAGCGCCTCGGTCTGGTCGTGGGTGACGAGCACCGCCGTGACGCCAGCGGCAGCGAGGGCAGCCCGGACATCGAGGCGCAGCCGGTGCCGCAGGCTCGCGTCGAGGGCCGCGAACGGTTCGTCGAGCAGGACCAGGTCGGGCTCGCAGATGAGCGCGCGGGCCAGGGCAACCCGCTGGGCCTGCCCGCCGGACAGCTCGTCGGGCCGCCGGTCGGCGAAGCCCGCCAGCCCCACCATCTCGAGGAGCTCCTCGACCCGGCCCCGACGCACGCCGCGCTGGCGGCGGGAACGCCGAGCGAGGGCGAACCCCACATTGCCGGCGACCGACAGGTGCGGGAACAGCGCCCCCTCCTGCGGGACGTAGCCCACGCGGCGGTCTTCGGGGGCGACGCAGTGCCTGCCGTTGTCCACGACCCGTCCCCCGATGGCGACCGAGCCCGCCTGGGCCGGGAGGAATCCCGCAAGGACCCGCAGCAGGGTGGTCTTCCCGCAACCGGACGGCCCGAGGACGCAGACGACGTCGCCCCTGGCCACCGCAAGGTCCAGGCCGCGGAGCACCCGGGTGGCTCCGTACGAGGTCTCGAGGCCGTTGACCTCGACCCCGAGGGCCGCCTGCTCGCCGCTCACGGGCGTTTCGACTGGAACACGCGCAGCCGGATGAGCAGCAGGGTCGGGACGGCGGAGGTCGCAAGCATCAGGGCAGCGTAGGGCGCAGCCGCGCCGTACGCAAGGCCGGAGCTGTACGACCAGAACCGGGTGGCCAGCGTCTGGAGACCGGTGGGCCGCAGCAGCAGGGTCGCCGTGAGCTCTGTGGTCGCCGCGAGCCACACCAGCGCGGCGGCGGCTCCGAGCCCTGGGGCGATGAGTGGCAGGGTCACCCGGAACAGCACGGCCTTCGGGGTGGAGCCGAGGGTGCGGGCCGTGTTCTCCAGCACCGCCGGCACCCGGGTGAGCGCCGCCCGCACTGCGACGAGGGCGAGGGGGAACGACAGCACGACGTAGGCAGCCTCCAGCAGGAAGGTCGACTGGTAGATGGCGGGCAACCGTCGCACTGCGATCGTGACGAAGGTGAGCCCGAGGGCGATGCCGGGCAGCGCTCGGACCAGGTAGCTGCTGCGCTCGATCCATTCGGACAGCCGGCCCGGGTACCGGACGGTCAACAGAGCGACCGGCAGGGCGAGGGTCGTGGTGACCACCGCCGCTATCCCGGAAAGTCCGAGCGTCTGCAGCGTGGCGGCCACGATGGAGGCGGGAGGGAGGGTCGTCGGCGGGTTCCGGATCATCCAGTAGGCGATGGCCCCGACCGGGACGCCCAGGCCGAGCAGGACCACCGCAGCGAGGGCCAGGCCCACCGCCGGTGCCGCCTTGCCGAGCCGCACCGGAGCCGCCGGGCGGTGCGTGCTCCCCCACCGGACCCGCCGCGCCTTGCCCCGCAGCCGGTACTCGCCGAGCAGCAGCCCCACGCCGAGCAGGCACAGGATGAGGGAGAACAGCGACGCCGTCTGCCCGTTGAAGCGCAGCGAGTACTCGGTGAAGATCGCAGTGGCGAACGTCTGGAACCGCAGGATCGAGAAGGCCCCGTACTCCGCCAGCAGGTAGAGCGAGCTGATGAGCACCCCGCCGAGCAGGGCGAACCGGATGCCCGGCACGGTGACGCGGAAGAACCGTGCGACGGGGCCGAGGCCGAGCGTCCGGGCGACGTCCTCGGTGGCGGGGTCCGCGTCGCGGAGGCTGGCGGCCACCGGCAGGTAGACCCACGGGTAGAGCGTGAAGGTCATGACCAGCGCCGCCCCCTTGAGTCCCTGGACGGCGGGGAAGAGCGACACCCACCCGAACCCGGCCACGAACTCGGGCACCGCCAGCGGCAGCACCAGCAGGAGCCGGAAGGCCTTGCGTCCGGGCAGGTCCGTGCGCTCGACGGCCCAGGCGGCGCCGACGCCCACCACGGCGCACCCGATGCCGACCAGGACGGTGAGCTCGACGGTGTGCAGCAGCAGGGTGGGCAGCAGCGGCCGCTGGAGCACGCTGCGCGCCTGGGCCCCGCCGACCGTCAACGCCTGGACGACGACCGCCACCACGGGGACCCATGAGGGCGGCGGCGATGCAGGCCAGTCCCAGCAGCACCGGCGGGAAACGGTGCCAGCGCCGGAGCCGGACCCTCCCCTCCCGGGCAGTCGCGAGGTCCCCCGTGAGAAGGGCCGGTGCCTCCACTACAGCAGCCCAACCTGCTGCAGGAGGTCGAGGGCGCCCGAGCCGTCCCCGAGGTCCGTCGCACTGAGGGGAGCGGGCGTGACGCTCGTCAGTACCTTGAGGTCGGGCGGTGGCGCGACGCCGGGTCGCAGCGGGTACTCCCAGCTCTCGGAGGTGGCAATGATCCGCTGGGCCGGCTCGCTCACGAGGTAGGCGACGAAGGACTGGGCGAGGGCGGCTTGCGTGCTGGACGCCAGGACGCCGGCCCCCGAGATGTCGATGAGGGCCCCCGCGTCCCCTGCGGCGAAGTAGTGCAGCGCCGAGCTCACCGAGCCCTTGTTCTCGTCCCGCAGGCGGAACCAGTAGTAGTGGTCGAGGATCCCGACGGCCCGCTCTCCCCGGTTGACCGCGGCGACGACCGCCTCGCTGTCGCTGTAGACTTTGGCGTTGGCCTTCAGGCCCTCCAGCCACTCCCTGGCGGCGCCGACGCCGTTGAGCTTGATGACGGCGGTGACGACGGGATGGAAGTCGGTCTCGCCCGGCGCCAGGGCAACCCTGCCTTCCCAGGCCGGCTTCGCGAGGTCCATGATCGACGCGGGCAGGTCGGTCTCGGTCACCTGCCGGGTGTTGTAGACGAGGGCCGAGGTCCGCGCGGTCACGCCCACCCACTCGCCGCCTGCCGAGCTGTCGGCGGCGGGAACGGCGGCGAGGGTCGTCGCGTTGACGGGGGCCAGCAACTTCCGTCCGGCGACGACATTGAGGGCCGGGGGGTTCTCGGCGACGTAGACGTCGGCTGGGGAGTTCTTGCCCTCCGCCAGCAACTGGTTGGCGAGGTCCCCCTCGTCGCCGGAGCGGAGTGCGACCTTCGCGCCGGTCCGGGACTGGAAGTCGTCCACGAGCTCGCGGACGGTCTGCTCGTGCTGGCCGCAGTAGACGGTCAGCGAGTCACCCATGGTGGCGCCGCTTGACGTCGACGTGGTCCCCCCACAGGCTGGGAGACCGAGGCTGGTGAGGGCCACGACTGCAGGCCAGACCAGGCGGTGACGCAGCAACGGGCCTCCTTGCTCCGGCTGTGGGCGGCCCGGATGTTAGACGCTCCTAATCTGGAAAGTCAAGGTGACTGAACACTCGAGGTTAACCTACCCTAACTGTCGGCGAATGCCCGCCGCGGGGCCGTCTGGGATAGTGGACACATGGCTGTTGACCGGATTGATCCGCCCTACGTCGCCGGCGAGCGGGCGCTGCTGGAGGCGTTCCTCGACTACCACCGGGCCACGTTGCTCAGGAAGTGCGAGGGGCTCAGCGACGAGCAGCTGACCAACGCGTCGGCGCCGCCCTCCGCGATCTCGCTGATCGGCCTCGTCCGCCACCTGACGGAGGTAAAACGCAACTGGTTCCGCCGCAACGGCCACGCCGACCTGGTGCGCGAGCGCATCGACGGAGCGACGGGCGAGTAACCGGGTGGGTCCAGCATGGTCATGAACGGATCAGCGCAGCCGGCCGTCGAGGTGGTCGACCTCCGCAAGCGCTATCCCAAAGGCAAGGCGGAGGCGGTCGCGGGCATCTCGTTCGCGGTCGAGCCCGGGGAGGTCTTCGGCCTGCTCGGCCCCAACGGCGCAGGCAAGACGACGACGGTCGGCATCCTCACCACGCGGGTGCGGCCCACCGGCGGCAGGGCGATGGTCGCGGGTGTCGACGTGATGGCCGACCCCGTGGCCGCGCGCCGGATCCTCGCCGTGGTCCCGCAGCGCAACAACCTGGACCGGTCGCTGTCGGTCAAGCAGAACCTGCTCTTCCACGCCGCCTACCACGGGGTGCCGAGAGCCGAGCGTCGCGAACGGGCGGAGGTGCTGCTCGGGCAGTTCGGCCTCGTGGACCGGGCGGACGAGAAGCCGGCGATGTTCTCGGGTGGCCAGTCCCAGCGGATGATGATCGCCCGTGCCCTCATGCACGCCCCCGAGGTCCTCTTCCTCGATGAGCCCTCGACCGGGCTCGACCCCGCTGCCCGCCTGTTCGTCTGGGACCGGGTGCGCGAGCTCAAGGAGGCGGGGACGACCATCGTGCTCACGACCCACGACATGGACGAGGCGGCGTCGCTGGCGGACCGGGTCGGCATCATGGACCGGGGCAGGCTGCTGGCGCTCGACACCCCCAAGGCGCTCATCCACCAGCTTCCCGGCGAGCGGACGCTCGACGTCTCGGTCAACCTGGGGCGGGCCTCGACCGAGGACGTCTCGGCGGAGCTGTCGAAGCTGGCCGGCGTCGAGCGCGTCGAGCACGTCCCGGCCTCCGGAGGGCCGCCCGGCGCACCGCCGGCAGGCCCCCCCGCCGGCCCGCGGCATTTCCGGCTCTACGTGGCAGGGGAGGTGGCCTCGCTGGTCAGCCCCGTCGTCCAGGCCCTCCAACCCCTCGGGGCGACGCTCGACGGCGTCAACCTCGGCGAGCCGAGCCTGGAGGACGTCTTCATCCACCTCACCGGAAGGGCGCTCCGGTGAGTGCCACCCCGAGCGTGGCCCCGCACCGCCGGCCCATCACCCCCCTGGGGGCGTTCTTTGCCGTCCTGGGCCGCGACGTCTTCGTCACCGGGCGGGAACTGCCGATCTTCCTCGCCCAGGTGGTGCTCCAACCCCTGTTCCTGCTGTTCGTCTTCGGCAAGATCCTGACCAGCCTCGGCTACGCCCAGCACGGGTACGCCCAGGTGCTCTTCCCCGGCCTGATCGCCCTCGCCTCGGTGCTGACCGGGCTGCAGTCCACGGCGTTCCCGCTGGTCATCGAGTTCTCCTATACCAACGAGATCGAGGACCGCCTCCTGGCGCCCCTGCCACTCGGGATGGTGGCGATGGAGAAGGAAGTGGTGGCGGCGCTGCGGGCGCTGGTGTCGGCCGGCGTCATGTTCCCGGTCGGCATCGTCATCCTCGGCGGCATCCCGTGGGTGTCCTCCAATGCCCCCTGGGTGGTGGTTTTTCTCGTGCTCGGCGCTCTCGTCGGCTCCGCCCTCGGCCTGACGCTCGGCACCTTCGTCCCGCCCAACCGCATCAACGTCATGTTCGCCCTGATCCTCACGCCGTTGCTGTTCACCGGCGCCAGTCAGTACCCCTGGCCGTCGCTCAGCCGCCTGCGCTGGTTCCAGGTCGTCACCGCCTTCAACCCCCTCACCTACGTCAGCGAGGGGCTCCGGGGGGCCATGACGCCGCAGGTGCCGCACATCGCCCCGTGGATCTGCCTGATCGTCCTCCTGGCTGCGACCGCGGGTCTGACCGCCCTGGGTATCTTCGGTTTCTTCCGGCGCGCGCTGACCTGAGGAAAAAGTCCTCAAGGCTCTCGCTGACGCCACACCTGCCGCCCGCGATCGGCCCGGCGCAATAGAGTGGAAATACGCCGGAAATGTTGCCCCTCGAGATGCGACCTCGTCGGGGGCACGGGGGCCGTCCCCGCGCTCCGTAGGTTCTCGCCGTCGATCCTGCTCGTGCGTTGTCTGTCGTCAGGGCGAAATAGAGAGGACCCTCAATCCATGAAGCTCCAGCGACCGAACACCATCCTGGCACTCACGCTCGTCCTTGCCGTGGTCCTCACGGCCTGCTCGAAGAAAACGTCGACCTCCACCGGAACCTCGCAGAGCCCGGTGGCCGTACCGACGCTGACGGCGACCTCGTTCACGAGTGACTTCTCGGCGATGAGCCAGCTCACCGGCCTCGCCGCATCCGGGAAGGGCAACATCGGCATCCTGCTCCCCGACACCGCCTCGTCCGCCCGCTATGAGGCCTTCGACCGACCCCTGCTGACCCAGGCGTTCCAGAAGGCCGGATTGAGTGCGAGCCAGTTCACCATCGACAACGCGCAGGGCTCGGAGAGTACGGAGCTCACGCAGGCCCAGGCCCTCATCAGCAACGGCGCCTCGGTGCTGCTCGTCGACGCCCTGAGCTCCGGGGGCGGCGCCAACATCGAGACCTACGCCAAGCAGCACGGCGTCAAGACCATCGACTACGACCGCCTCGTCCTCGGCGGGAGCCGTGACGCCTACGTCAGCTTCGACAACGTGAAGGTCGGCGGCCTCATCGGCCAGGGCGCCGTGGACTGCGTCACGGCGTGGAACGTGGCCAAGCCGGCCGTCTTCGAGCTGGACGGGTCGCCAACCGACAACAACGCCACCCTCTTCGCCCAGGGCTACAACGCCGTGCTGAAGCCCCACTTCGACGACGCTTCGTACACCAAGGTCGGCGAGCAGGCCGTGCCCGCCTGGAACAACGACCAGGCCCAGACGATCTTCACGCAGCAGTACACCGCCCACAAGAACATCAACACCACGGTCGCCGCCAACGACGGCCTGGGCAACGCGGTGATCAACGTCCTCAAGAACAACAAGATCGCCGCCAAGACCGTCCCGGTCACCGGGCAGGACGCGACGCTGCAAGGTATGCAGAACGTGCTTTCGGGCTACCAGTGCGGCTCGGTCTACAAGCCGATCTTCCTCGAGACCCAGGCGGCTGCCGCCCTCGCGATCTACCTGCGGGCCGGGGTCACCCCGTCGGCAGCCCTGCTGAACGGCAAGACGACCGACACCGGGCCCACGCCCAACGTCGACGTCCCATCGGTGCTGCTGACGCCGGTGTGGGTCGACACCAAGAACATGGCATCGACGGTCGTTGCCGACAAGTTCGTTGACAGGGCCCAGCTCTGTGCGGGTGCCTTTGCCACGGTCTGCACCGCGGCGGGGATCTCGTAGATGGCGGACGGTTCGGGTGCCGGGGCAGTCGACCCCGGCGCCCTGCTGTCACTGGGAGACATCGACAAGAACTTCGGGCCGGTGCAGGCCCTGACGGGCGTGAACCTCGACGTGCCCGCCGCCCAGGTGACGGCCCTGCTCGGCGACAACGGGGCGGGCAAGTCGGTCCTCGTCAAGATCATCTCCGGCATCCATGCCCCGGACGGGGGCCAGATCCACTGGGAGGGCCGGGCCGTCCACTTCCGCACGCCCAAGGATGCGACGGCGCTCGGCATCAACACCGTGTTCCAGGACCTCGCCCTCTGCGACAACCTCGACATCGTCCAGAACATGTTCCTCGGCAGGGAGCGCCGGCAGGTGGGCCTCCTGCTCGACGAGGACGATATGGAGAAGGCAGCGGCGGCGACGCTCGCCAGCCTCTCGGTGACCACGGTGCGATCGATCCGCCAGCCGGTGGCGTCGCTGTCCGGGGGGCAGCGCCAATCGGTGGCGGTCGCCCGGGCGGTGATGTGGAACTCCAAGCTCGTGATCATGGACGAGCCCACGGCGGCCCTCGGCGTCGCGCAGACCAGGATGGTGCTGGACCTGATCAAGCGGCTCGCCGACAAGGGCCTCGCCGTCCTGGTGATCTCCCACAACCTCAACGACGTCTTCGAGGTCGCCGACCGCGTCGCCGTCCTGTACCTGGGCCGGTTGGTCGCCCAGGGCCCGGCGGCCGGCTTCGATCGCCAGAGCGTCGTCGAACTCATGACCACCGGGGCGTCGAGCCGGGTCGTCGCAGCCTCGCAGGCCGCCGCCGCCGGATTGGAGGGCTGAGTCATGTCCGATGTCAAAGAGGGCGCTCCACCGCCGCTCGAAGCCGAACCGGAGGCCCTGACCGAAGCCGCGGCGACCCGTGCCGAGCTGGCGGTCGCGCCGGAGATCGTCGCCGGCTCCCTCGGGGAGTACCTCCGGGCCTGGGTGGCCCGCATCAAGGCCGGGGAGAGCGGCGTCCTGCCGGTCATCGTCGGCCTCATCGTCATCGCCGTCATCTTCCAGAGCCAGAACGCCAACTTCCTGACCGCTGGCAACCTCGTCAACCTCCTCGTGCAGGGGGCGGCCATCACGTTGCTGGGCCTGGGGGAGGTCTTCGCCCTCCTCCTCGGCGAGATCGATCTGTCGATCGGCTTCGTCGCCGGTGTGGCCGGCGTGATCGCCGCTCAGCTTGTGGCCTTCCCGCACAACTGGCCGTGGTGGGCGGCGGTCGGCGTGGCCATCCTCGTCACCGCCGTCATCGGCCTCGTGCAGGGCACGATCATCACCCGGTTGGGATTGCCCTCGTTCGTGGTCACCCTCGCCGGGCTGCTTGGTTTCCAGGGCGTCATGCTGATGATGGTGGGGCAGGGGGGTACGGTGCCCATCGCCAGCGACGTGATCAACGACTTCGCCAACGGGAACATGACCGTCGGGGCGGGGTGGGTGGTGACGGCGCTGCTGATCCTCGGCTACGCGGCGCTCACCTGGTGGCGGGACCAGCGCCGCCGGGCCAGTGGCCTGGTCGCGCCACCCGCCAGCCTGACGCTGCTGAAGATCGCCGCCGTCGCCGTCGCGGGCGTGGCGCTCGTCCTCATCTGCAACGCCAACCGCGGCCTGCTCGTGCCGATCCAAGGCGTGCCGTGGGTGGTGCTCATCGTGCTCGGCGTCCTGGCGGCGTGGTCGGTGCTGCTCGGGAGGACCCGTTTCGGGCGCTACGTCTACGCCATCGGCGGCAACGCCGAGGCCACCCGACGCTCCGGCGTCAACCTGGCCCGGATCCGTACCGCCGCGTTCATCCTGTGCTCGCTCACTGCCGGCATCGCCGGGATCGTCTACGCCTCCCGCCTGCGGTCGGTCTCGACGAACCTCGACGGGGGCACCCTCGTCCTGTACGCCGTGGCCGCCGCCGTGATCGGGGGCACGAGCCTGTTCGGGGGCCGGGGCAAGCCGCTGCATGCGGTCCTTGGCGGCATCGTCATCGCCGCCATCGCCAACGGCATGGGCCTGCTCGGCATGGCCGCCGCCACCCAGCTCATCGTGACGGCCCTGGTGCTCCTGGCTGCGGTGACGATCGACGCCGTGGCCCGCCGAGGAAGGACGCCCACCGGCATGCACTGAAGGCCCCGGGGGCCGGACCCTTGAAGGTACTTGCGGTGAGCCACGGCCTTGCGGGGATTCCTCACGATGTCTACGAAGACGCCAGGGCGCTGTTCGACTTCAATCAGCTGCATCACGAGCTGCGCCCTTGTTCCGTCGCCATCGGCCTGGGCAGCCACGACCTCGGAGTGGCCGACCTCACCGCCGAGCTGTTCGCTCGAAGGCTCTTTCCCCTCATCGTCTTCAGCGGCGCCAACGCCCTCACCACCCGTGACCGACTCCCGGCCGGCGAAGCCGTCCACTATCGCAAACGGGCTGTCGAGTTGGGCGTGCCGCCCGACGCCATCCTCGTGGAGCCAAGAGCTACCAACACCCGGCAGAACATCGAGTTCTCCCGCTGCCTCCTGGCCGATCGAGGAATCGACCCTGAATCGGCGATACTCACCTGTCGTCCCTTACCAGCAACGAGGAGCCTATGCCACGTGCCGGCGCCTCTGGCCGAGTCTTCGTGTCATCTGCGCCTCAGCCCCCCACTCCTTCGATGGCTACGTGGAGGCCATCGGAGATCCAGCCTTCGTCATTAACATGATCGTCGGCGACACGGAGCGAGTCATCGAGTATCCGAAGCTCGGCCATGCCATCGACCAAGAAGTGCCGTCGGAGATCGAGGCCGCCCTAGACGTACCCTTGAAGGTCTGGAAAAAAACACGCGTATACGCGCGATTGTTTCCAGACCTTGGAGAGCGCGCGGGCGTCAGGCGGCGGCGAGGAGGCTCACCAGGCCCGGGAGGTCGACGGGGTACGAGTAGTAGTAGCCCTGCGCCATCTCGCAGCCCAGGGCGGCCAGGCGCTCGGCCTGGGCGGCGGTCTCGACGCCTTCGGCGACCGTCGTCAGGCCCAGGATGCGGCCCAGGCGCACGATCGTCTCGGCGAGCAGCTCCACCTCGGCGCTGTCGCAGAGGGACTCGACGAAGGTCTTGTCGATCTTGATCATGTCCACCGGCAGCTGGTGCAGGTAGCGCAGCGACGAGTAGCCCGTCCCGAAATCGTCGACGGCGAGGCGGACCCCGAGGGCCTTCAGCTCCGTCAGGCGGTGCACGATGGCGTCGAAGTCCCGGACCATGACCGTCTCTGTGATCTCGAGCACCAGCCGCCAGGGGTCGAGGCCCGAGGATGCGAGGGCCTCGCTCACGGCGTCGGTGAGGCGGGGATCCTCCACCTGCCGCCCAGAGACGTTGACGCTGACGTGGCCCTGCCCCGGCCCGCCCCACTCGGGAGGAAGCTGGACGGCCTGGGTGCAGGCCTCGTGCAGTACCCAGGCGCCGAGCTCGAAGATCTGGTTCGAGTCCTCGGCGATGGCCATGAAGTCCGAGGGAACGAGCAGGCCGCGCCGGGGGTGCCGCCACCGCAGCAGCGGCTCGAGGCCGACCACCTGCCCCGTGGCCATCTCGACGATCGGCTGGTAGTGCAGGACGAACTCCTCACGCTCGACGGCGCCGGACAGCTCGGCCTTCAGCGTGGAACGCTCCACGGCGGCCGACCGCATCCGGTGCTCGAAGACCCGGAAGCTGCCCCGCGCCTGCGCCTTCGCCCCGTACATGGCCAGATCCGCTGCCGCCAGGAGGTCGCCGACGCTGTGGCCCTGGGCGGGCCGGGCGATGCCGACGCTCGCCTGCACCCGGACCTCCTGGTTGGCGAAGACGAGCGGCGCGGCGACGCGCCCGAGGAGGTCGGTGGCCACGGCCTGCGGCACGCCGTCCGCGGCGTCGGCGAGGAGGATCGCGAACTCGTCACCGCCGAACCGGGCGACCGTGTCGTTCGGTTCGACGCAGCCCCGGAGCCGCTTGCCGATGGCGGCGAGAACGGCGTCAGCCCCGCGATGGCCCAGCCGGTCGTTGACCTCCTTGAAATCGTCGAGATCCGCGTAGATGACGGCTGGGGCGGCGAGGCCCCGCCGGGCCTTGTCGAGGGCCTCCGTGGCGCGGTCGGTGAAGAGCGCTCGGTTGGGCAGGCCGGTGAGCGAGTCGTGGGTCTCCTGCCAGCGCAGCTCGGTCAGGTCCCGGATGTTGAGGACGATGCCGCGCACCACCGGGTCATGCAGGAGGTTGGAGAACGTGATCTCGACCGGCCGCCACGTCCCGTCGGCGTGGCGCAGCCGGGACTCGACGCTGCCGATCGCCGCCACGCCGGCGGCAAGCTGCGCGAGGCGGGGCCCGAGCTCGCCGGCCTCCTCCGGGTGCGCCCAAGCCAGCAGCGGCGTCTGCAGGAGGGCGGATCCCGCGAGGCCGAACACCCGGTCCATGGACGAGCTCTGGTACTGGATGGTGCCGTGCGCGTCGACGACGGTGATGACGTCGCTGGAGTGCTCGACCAGGGAGCGGAACCGGGCCTCGCTGCCGGCCAGGTGCTCGAGCGTCGCCCCCGCCAACGTGGCGATGAACGAGGCAAGGCGCTCCTCTTCCGGGCCGAAGAGGCCCCCGACCTGGCCATGGGTGACGTAGAGGCACTCGACCACTCGACCGTCCAGGAGGATCGGCGCGCAGATGGCGGAGCGGATGCCGGCGAGCTCCAGGCTCTCCTGGGCCGAGCCGTTCAGGCGGTCGGTGACCGGCCTGCCGATGGCGACGGACTGGCGTACGAGGCTCCGGCTCACTTCAGGCGGTGCCTCCACCCCGGTGGCGCCGCCCCCGGCGCCGGCCATGAAGAGGGCCTGCCCGTCGTGGAGGGCGTCGCCGGTGAGTTCGAGGAAGTGGCAGGCCTCGCCGCGGAGCAGGCGCTCGGCGGCGGCCCGGGCGGCCTCGTGCACGGCCACCAGGGACGGGGCCGCTGCGATCGTCCGGGCTGCCTCGAGCAGCCCGGCGAAGCGGTCCACCAGGGACAGGGTGCCCTCGTCGCCAGTCGGGATCTCGTCGCCGGCCACCGGTTGCAGCAGCAGTTCCAGGGCTGCCTCGCCGGTCAGGGAGTCCTCGACGGCCCCCGGCCATCCGGCGGCCGTGCCCATCCGCCCTTTGGCGGCGAGGCTCTCGGCGTGCTCAAAGCGGGCGGATTGTTCGCCGGCAACGGCAAGGCTCTCGTTGATGGGTGCCAGGGCCCGATCGGGGTGGCCCAGCATGGCCTCGATCAGGGCCAGTTCACGGAGCGCGTGGGGCAGGTTGTTGCGGTAGTGGCGGGCGGTGCGCACCGCCGTGCGGGCGGTCCGGCGGGCCTTGCGCAGGAGGCGCCGGCGCTCACCCAGGTGGAAGGCGTCGCAGGCCTCGGCCTGGCGCCGCAGGGCAGTGGCGAGCCACGGTTGGACCGGGGCGACGTACTCCTGGCGCAGCCCCGCAGCCTTGACGACCGCCGCCGCCTGCTGGAACGTCGTGGTTGCCTCGGCCGGCTTGCCGACCTGGAGCCGGCGGACCCCCTCGGCCAGCAGCAGCTCGGTGGCAGTGTGGGCGTCGTCGGTGTGCTTCGCGAGCTCCGCGGCCACGAGCGCGGCAGGGACCCGCCCGCCCGTGGCCCGGGACCACACGGAGAGGGCGATGCCCATCGCAGCCTGGTCGCCGATCTCCTCGGCCCGCTGGTAGGTCTGTTCCGCGAGCTCGTGGGCACGGCTCAGCTCGCCCAGACGATAGTGGGCCATGGCGATGTGCCAGGCGGCCGTGTTGGCCTCCCAGCGGTCGCCGGTGCGGTCCAGGAGCCGGATGGCCTTGCGGAAGCGGTCGATGCAGCCGGGGTAGTCCGATGCCGCGTACAGGACGACGCCGTTGAACGACAGCGACTGGCCCTGGCCCCACCGGTCCTCGAGCCTGGTCCGGATCTCGAGGGAGCGCTCGGCATACTCGATCCCACGGGAGAACCAGGGCGCCATCGTCATGACCGGGGCGTGCTCCGAGTAGGCCTGGGCCAGCTCGGGCCCCGCGTCGTAGCGCTCTGCCATGTTCAGCTCGCGCAGGTGTGCCCAGGCGCAGGGGATCCGGCCGCTGCGGAACCAATGGACGTAGGCGAGGCGGCTGTAGATGCGGGCGGCGAGCGACTCCTCCTCGGGCATGGGCCCGCTCCGGCGGGCGAGGAAGAACCGAGGGGCGAGGGTGTGCGCCGCCTGCACCATGACCTCCCAGAGGAGGGCGACCAGCAGCAGGACCCGGCTCGCCGGTGGGCGCCGTCCGAGGCCCTCGAGGGCACCTTCGAGGTCGGTCAGGGCGTCGTTGACGTTGCCGCACCGGAATCCGACCTCCCCGATGCGCCAGTCGAGCTGGGCACGGGTCGTGCGGGTCGTCGCAAGCGCCCTCGCGGCCCGGAGCTGCTCCAGCGCCTCGGGGTAGCTTCCCCGGAGGCTGAGCACCTCCCCGAGGCCCTCGGCGGCGATGCGGCGA
>DASPZW010000443.1:0-4933 GCA_035636055.1 Actinomycetota bacterium | reverse complement strand
GAGAGCACGATTGGACGCATCCCGCAGCGGCTCGGCCTGGACCGCCGCCATGGCCGCCTCCGCGGCCGCCAGGAACCGGCCCGCCGCCACCAGCGCTGCGGACAGGTCCTCGAGCGCATGGAGGCGGACCTGGCGCCAGCGTTCCTGCCAGAGGATCACCCAGTCGTCGTACCAGCCCGGGAGGAGCTCGTACTGGAACGACTGGATCAGGTCCGGCCCCGCCTCCCTCGGGTCCAGGTCGCCGATGCGGTGTGCCGTCGCGCACAGGGTGTGGACGTCCACCTCGATCTGGGGGGCCAGGGCGAGGTGCGTCGGCGAGGAGACGACCAGGTCACCGCCTGGGCGGCGGAGCTTCCAGAGGGCCGAACGGAGGCTGGCCCCGGCCCGCTGGTCGCTCGCCTCGGGCCAGAGCATCCCTGCCAGATGCGTGCGCCGCACGGGTTGGGCCTGCAGGGCCAGGAAGGCGACGACCCGCTGCGCGGTGGAGGACACTTCGACGGGGCCTTCGTTGTCCCGCAGTCGGAAGGCTCCGAGCAGCCCGGCACGTCCACAGCCGGTCACTGGCTGGGCGTCGCGTGCCACTAGCCTGGAGATTGTCTCCGGGACCACTCGCGCTCCCCCTGTCCCCCCGGCTGGGTTGCCACGGCACCATACCCCGTGGGCGTACACCTGACTAGACCCTTTATTCGAATGTCTCGGGCGTGACGCACGAGTCACGTTCTGTTGACGCGGCAGTGACGCGCCGGCCCCAAGGTCGCAACGCCATGGCCGATTTTGTGATCAAGACCGGGGATCTCATCCAGATCACGATCACGCCACCGGCGATCGTGCCGATGCTCATCCCGCCCATCCCGATGCAGGGGTCGAGCACCCGGATGAAGGTCATGGGGATGCCGGTCTGCCTGAAGGGCGACGAGGTTCCTCCGACGGTCCGGAGTCCTCTGCCGTACACCGCACCGCCCTACGTCACGCCGGGGGTGGGGACGCTCAAGGTCCTCCTGATGCCGAACAACCTAACCGTCCGGACCAAGAACCAGGCGGAGATCATCCTGAAGGGCGGGACGTTTCAGGCGATGTTCGAGGTGTCCACGCCGGCCCAGATGCCCACGCCCGCCGGGCCGGTCACGGACCCGCTGGCAATGAAGCCGGGCACCGCCCAGTTCATCACCACCAACGTCCGGGTGAAGGCGACGTGACGTGGCGCCCTACGGGGACTGCCCGGTTTCCTTTGAAGCGGCCCGAAACCGTTCGCTCCAACGCTGCCCGGACTCGGTCAATTGGACAAAGGTGGTCAGGTCGAAGTCCTCTCCGTCCGGGAGCCCTGCAACGGTGTGCCCCGGGCGCATGCTGAGGAGACCGCCGGAACGCAGCGCGCGCAGATCCCCACGGAGCGCATCGCTCGTCCGCATTCCCCCCGCCGTTCCTTCGGCGATCGTGGTGAGGAGACGTCGCTGGCCTTCCGGTAGGTTCTGGCGGATTCGGTCCAGCCACCTCCGCCCGGACTCCGTCAGTTCAACGTACTCCCCGAGATCGAAGGACACACCGTCACCCATCTGGCCGACGGTGTGCCCCGGGCGCATGGTGATCAGGCCCCCCGAGCGCAGCCGCCGGAGTTGGTCGCGCAGGACGCGGGTGCCGATGTAGTGGCGCGTCCAACCATTTTCCAGGTTGACGAGGTGCGCCCGTTCGCTCTCCGGAAGCAGCAACGGCAGGATCAATTCCAGCTGCCCTTCCTGCTGTACCTGCTTCTCCTTCACCTGCTCGAGCAATTCGAGCCTGAAATTGCCGAACTGGAAGAGCTTGAATCGGTCGACGAGCTGGGGACTGAGCAGGGCCATGACGCAGACAATCGCCAGGGCGAGAATCCCCACATCGACGGCGTTGATCCTGCTGATTCGCGGGATCCGGCCGAGCACGATGGCAACCAGGTAGGCACCGACCAGGAGCCCGATCCCCGCCGCTGCCGGCGCACGCCGTTTGCGCCGGTTTGCATCGAGCGCGGATCTGCCCGCAGCAAGCACGGCGGTCCGCCAGGAAGCCAGCGACGTCTCGGCGACCTTGTAGCGCGCCGCGACCTCTTCAACGGTGGCATCCTGCTGGAGCAGGCTGAGCACGATTTCCAGCTTTTCATCGGGCGTCAGACCAGGCGAGGATGGCATGTCGGCTGATGCTAACGCAGTGAGTCGTAACCCAGCGGGGAGCGGCGGCCGCCGGCGGGATCGTTCAAGCTGTGCCGCTGGTGGTCCGTAAGGAGGTCAGTGGTGGGTGAGCCGAAACACCGGGCGAACGTGCTCGCCTGCCTCGTGCACGAGTCCCCCGAGTGTGTCATCGATCTCGTCGACAACCTGCGGTACCTCGATCCCCATGCCGTCATCCTGCTCTACGACGGCGGGACCTCGGGCGTGTGCAACGGCCTCCACCTCGATAGGCGAGACGGGGTCGTGGTGCATCCGGCGTCGCGTGAGATGGGGTGGGGGCGCCTGCACGACTTCGCCATCGACTGCATGCGGTACGCGCTGGAGGAACTGGACGCCGCCTCGCTGACGGTCGTCGACTCGGACCAGCTCGCCACGCGGGCCGGGTACTCACGGCAGCTCTCGTCGTTCCTCGCCGCGCACCCCCGGGCGGGCTGCCTCGTCAGCGTCCCCGGCGTACAGCCCCGCTCGACGCTCATCGGGCCACCCCAGGCGGCCTGGGCGGAGTACGAGCTCTGGCGACCCTTCCTGCGCAGGTTCCCCGACGGCGAGCAGCGTTTCCCGCACTGGACCTTCTGGCCCGCCACCGTGTTCACGCGGGCCGTCGCCCAGGACATCGTGGCGATGTGGCAGGACGACGAGCTGCAGGCCATCCTGCGCACGTCGGCGCTCTGGGCCTCGGAAGAGGTGCTCCTGCCGTCGCTGGCGGCCCTGGCCGGCCACGAGGTGGTCCAGAACCCCTTCAGCTACGACTTCGTCCAGTACCGCAGCCACTTCGGCCTCCACCAGGTCGAGGCGGCCCTCCGGCGTCCCGATGTCTTCTGGATCCACCCGGTCCCCCGCGCGAACGACGACCCCATCCGCGCCACGCTCCGTACCCGCTTCAACGACTACCTGCCGCAGGTACCGGCACCGGCGGCGGGGCTCTTCGAAGACCCCCAGCGTCCGCTCGCCCTCACCCTCCCCATGATCCGGCGCGTCGAGGAGGCAGAAGGATGGCTCAGCGCCGGCGAGGCGGACCTGCTCGCCGCCGCAGCGGCCCGGGTCCTCGGTGAGTTGCCCGGGCCGCACCGGATGGTGGAGGTCGGCAGCTACTGCGGCCGGGCGACCATCGTCCTCGGTATGGTCGCGGCGTCGGCGAACCCGCCGGCGACCGTGTACGCCATCGATCCCCACGACGGCATCCTCGGGACGAGGGACCGGGTGGTACCGGGGCTGGCCGACTCGCTGGATCGCCTCGGCCGCCGCCTCGCATCGGCAGGGATCTCCGGCGTGGTCCAGGTCGTGCGGGGAGGTGCCCAGGACGTGGGGTGGGAGTCCCCGATCTCGCTGCTGCTCGTGGACCACCTCCACGACTTCGCGTCGGTCACCGCCGACGTCGCCCGATTCCAGCCCTGGTTGGTCGACGGGGGCCTGGTCGCCTTCCACGACTACGGCCAGGACTTCCCCGGCGTGACGGAGTTCGTCGACTACCTGCTGCGCTCCGGGGCCTACACCGCGGTCCAGCGGATCGAGAGCATGGTCGTCCTGGAGAAGGCCGGCAACGTCGTGCTCCCCGACGTCGCCGGGACGCTGGACCTCATCCGCGGCGCCGGGGGCACGCTGGATGCCGGCGCCGCCGTACTGCTCGCCATGGCGGCGGCCCAGGCCATGGCCCCGCCGTCGCCGGCTGCGATCGTCCAGGCGGGGACCCACGACGAGCGGGCCGCCCGGGTGCTCGACCGCGCGATGGCCGGGCGCGCCGTGCCGGGGCCGGCGGAGGCGGTCGGGATGCTGTCGGTGGCCGGCCTGCCCGATGTCGCGGCAGCGGCGGACGGGTTCCGGCTCCACGAGTCCCTCGTCGTTCCGGGGGGTTCCGTGGCACTGCTCGGCTATGCAGACGAAGTTCCCGGAGCAAAGGCCTTCGTCGGCGGGGTGCTGCGTGAGGGCAGGTTCGAGGTGGCCGCCCGCGTGGGGGGGCTGGTCGTCCTGCGCCGGCGCCCGGGTGGGGCGACGCCGCGCCCGGCGACCGAACCACCGGCGACGAGCCGGCCGGTCCCCGTGCCCGCACCCGCCGCATCCGTCGCCGAATCCGTTCCCGCACCCGTTCCTCTCTCCGTGCTGAGGCGGACCCTGGTCTCCTGCATCATGCCCACGCACAACCGCCGCGCCTTCGTCCCGCAGGCCATCCGCTACTTCCTTCGCCAGGACCTCACCGAGAGCGAGTTGATCGTCGTCGACGACGGCACCGACGCGGTCTCCGACCTGATCCCCAACGATCCCCGCATCCGCTACATCCGGCTGCCGGAGCGGCACACGATCGGCCAGAAGCGCAACATCGGCTGCGCCCAGGCGTGGGGCGAGATCGTCGTCCACTGGGACGACGACGACTGGATGGCGCCCTGGCGCCTCCGCTACCAGGTCGAGTCCCTGCTGAACCAGGACGTCGACGTCTCGGGGCTTCGGTCGCTGCTGTTCTGCCAGGCCTCCGGCGCCCGGGCGTGGCGGTACGAGTACCCCGCCGACCGCCAGCCCTGGGTCGCCGATGCCACCTTCTGCTACCGCCGCACCCTCTGGGAGCGCCTCCCCTTCGCCGATACGAGCTACGGGATCGACACGGGCTACCTGTGGCAGGCCCCGAGCAAGCGGATCGGCGTCCTGGAAAACTCCTCGTTCTACGTGGCGCTCGTCCACGATGCGAACACGAGCCGCAAGGATACGGAGGACCCCTGGTGGCACCCGTACCCGACGGCAGAGGT
>DASPZW010000442.1:0-5034 GCA_035636055.1 Actinomycetota bacterium | reverse complement strand
CACCTCGGCCCTGCTGTCCCGGCGGGACGTGATCATCGTCGCCAGCGTCTCGTGCATCTACGGCCTTGGTTCGCCCGAAGAGTACGAGAGCCACCTCCTGCGGCTCAAGGTCGGCGTCGACTACGAGCAGCGGGCGATCCTTGCCCGGCTGGTCGACATGGCCTACGAGCGCAACGAGTACAGCTTCGCCCGTGGCAAGTTCCGGGTCCGCGGCGACACGATCGATATCGTCCCGGCCTACGAGGAGAGCGCCTTCCGGGTCGAGCTGTTCGGCGACACCGTCGAGCGGCTCATGCGGATCGACCCCGTCACCGGGGAGGTGCTGGGTGAGCTGGGGGAGCTCGTCGTGTTCCCCGCCTCGCACTACGTCGCCTCCAACGACCGGATGACCCGGGCGATGGTCGGCATCGAGGCGGAGCTGGCCGACCGGCTGAAGGTCCTGGAGTCCGAAGGGAAGCTGCTCGAGGCGCAGCGGCTGCGGATGCGCACGGACTACGACCTCGAGATGCTGCGCCAGGTGGGCTTCTGCAACGGGATCGAGAACTACTCCCGCCACATCGACGGCCGCACGCCTGGCTCGGCCCCCTCCACGCTCATCGACTACTTCCCGGACGACTTCCTCGTCGTCATCGACGAGTCGCACGTGACCGTCCCCCAGCTCCACGGCCAGTACGAGGGCGACCGTAGCCGCAAGGAGACGCTGGTCGAGCATGGCTTCCGCCTGCCGTCGGCGATGGACAACCGGCCCCTGCGCTTCGACGAGTTCATCGAGCGGGTGCCCCAGATCGTCTTCCTGTCGGCGACGCCGTCGCCCTACGAGCTCTCCGTGTCCCGCCAGGTCGTCCAGCAGATCGTCCGCCCGACCGGCCTGGTGGACCCCGAGGTCGTCGTGCGCCCTTCGAAGGGGCAGATCGACGACCTGATCCACGAGATCGGGGAGCGGGTCGAGCGGGACCAGCGGACCCTCGTCACGACCCTCACGAAGAAGATGGCGGAGGACCTGACGGACTACCTCGTCGAGATGGGGATCCGGGTGCGGTACCTCCACTCGGACATCGACACGATCCAGCGCATCCAGACCCTCCGGGACCTGCGCCTCGGCGAGTTCGACGTGCTCGTGGGCATCAACCTCCTCCGGGAGGGCCTCGACCTTCCGGAGGTGTCGCTCGTCGCCATCCTCGACGCCGACAAGGAGGGGTTCCTGCGTTCCGAGACTTCGCTGATCCAGACGATGGGGCGGGCGGCCCGCAACGTCGAGGGCCAGGTGATCATGTATGCGGACGGGGTCACCGACTCGATGGCACGGGCCATCTCGGAGACCAACCGGCGCCGGGCCATCCAGGTCCAGCACAACCTCGACCAGGGCATCGACCCCCAGACCATCCGCAAGAAGGTCTCGGACATCCTCCTGTCGCTGACCCCCGACGCCGCAGCACCGAAGGGGCGAGGTGGCCGGTCCCGGCGCAGGCCCGACACCGAGGTCACCTCGATGCCGAGGGAGGAGCTGTCCCGGCTGATCCAGTCCCTCGAGGAGGAGATGCACGAGGCGGCCAAGGACCTGCGCTTCGAGTACGCGGGGCGCCTCCGGGACGAGATCGCCGATCTGCGGCGGGAGCTCAAAGCGCTTGCCTAAGGTCGATCCGGCAAGCAACGGCGACATGCGCCCCGACAGCCCCCGATCCGGTCATCCTTCGGGCCCGCGGTCCGGCCCGCGGTCCGGCAGGGGCCGGTCCCGCCGTCCCACGCACCCGGTCGATCCGGCACGCCGGGGGAGTTGGGTCGTGACCGTGGCGGTCGTCTCCGCCGCCATGGGGGCCTTCCTCCTCCTCGGCGCCAGCCTCGCCGGGCTGCTGCGGCACGTCGCCGGCATCCCGGTCGAGGTCCTCTTCGTCTTCGTGCTCGCGGTGACCGTTGCCGGGATCTGGGTGGGGGCGTGGCTGTCGGGGCGCCTGACCGGCGGAGACCGGCGGCGCTATCTCGCCTCGGGCGTCGGCGGGTGCACCGGCCTCGTGGTCGCCGTGGGGCTCGCCTACGCGAGCACCAAGATGCTGGGCGGGGTCCTCGATCTCCTGGCCATCCTGGCGCCGGGCGTGCTCGCCGCACTTGCCGCCAACGCCGCCGACCGGGAGTCCCCCGCAGCCAAGCCCTGACGGCCTTCTGATCGCCCGCCGACCGCGGGGAGAACACCCCGCGGCGGTCAGGTGCAGGGGTCCTTTCGGAGCAACCGCACAGGGTCACCACAGGATTTCCCGTTCCGGCACGGTGCAATACTGGCTTCGAGGTCGGGGCGGGCACGCGCGAAGGGGACACGAAGCATGAGCCTCCACGGACGTGGGGTTGAGGGTGAGCGCACGCTGCCGCTGCCCGGGATCGGGCCCCCGCCCGTCCAGGCAGGGGCGCCGACCCCGCCGATCTGGGCGCCGCCCCCTCCGCCAGCCAGCTACCCGGGGCCCCACCAGGCCCCGGG
The DNA here is from genome assembly GCA_035636055.1 of Actinomycetota bacterium. Classification (GTDB taxonomy): domain Bacteria; phylum Actinomycetota; class CADDZG01; order JAHWKV01; family JAOPZY01; genus JAOPZY01. Next base: position 2,567 of record DASPZW010000442.1, on the reverse strand, counting down.
CCCGTATCCGGCCCCCTATCCCGGGCCCACCACGACCCCGAACGGCGGTGGCAGCTGGCCGGGCTCCGGCGGCGGACCGTGGTCCCCCTCCGGGGGCGGCTGGCAGCCACCGGGCATGCCGCCACCGGCCCCGCCTCGGCGCGTCCGTGCCGCCCTCCTGGCCGTGGCCATCGTGCTGGCCATCGTCATCCTGGTGGTCGCCGTCTCCTACGCCATCGTCGGGGGGTCGCAGCGCAGCCCGGTGGCGACCTCGAGCCTCCCCACGCCGGCGGCGAGCACCCCCGGGGCCCTCCCGAGCGACACCGCCGCCCCGCCGGCCTCGCCCCCAGCAGCGGTCGTCCCAACCACCCCGGCGCCGTCGACGACGGCGCCCCCGCGCGTCCTGTCCGCCGCGGCCATCGCCGCGATGGTGGATCCGTCCACCGTCGACGTCAACTCGATCCTGGGGTTCCAGGGCGGGACCGCCGCGGGGACCGGGATGGTGCTCACCTCGACGGGAGCCATCCTCACGAACAACCATGTCATCGACGGCGCCGTCTCCATCTCGGTCCAGGTCGCCGGGGTTGGTCACACCTACCCGGCGACGGTCGTCGGGAGGGATGTCCCCGAGGATGTCGCGGTTATCCAACTGCAGGGTGCGTCCGGGCTCAGGGTGGCCCCGTTCGGCGACTCCTCGCACGTGCTGATCGGCGACCGCGTCGTGGCGCTCGGCAACGCCCTCGGCCGAGCCGGCCCCCCCTCGGTCAGCCAGGGACTCGTCGTCGCCCTCGACCGCGCCATCACGGCGACCGACCCCGCCGCGGGGACGTCGGAGGATCTCACCGGCCTCATCCAGACCAGCGCCGCCCTGCAGCCCGGCGACTCGGGCGGGCCGCTGGTCACCGCCGGGGGGGAGGTCATCGGGATGGACACGGCCGCGTCGTCCCGCATGCGGTTCAACGCCGCCGGTGGGGTCGGGTTCGCCATCCCCATCAACCATGCCCTGCAGGTCGCCGACCGGATCCGCGCCGGCGGTGCGACTGCCCCGAGCCCGGCACCGACGCAGGTCGCCCGGCGGGGGATCCTCGGGGTGGAGGTGCAGCAGAACGGCGGGGCGTACGTGGTGGGGGTCATCCCCGGCAGCCCGGCCGAGGCGGCCGGCATCATCCCGAGCGACACCATCGTGGCGGTGGACGGCGCCAGTATCACATCACCCTCTTCGCTCACGGCCGCCCTCGCCGCCCATCGTCCCGGCGACACGGTGCGGGTCACGTGGGTGGACACCCTCGGGCAGTCGACGAGCGCCCGGATCCGCCTCGCCCAGGCGTCGGCCTGACCAGGGGGTCCAGGGGGGCCGGAACTTTCTTTGTCCCTCAGGCGGTGTTGGACGCCGGATTAGGGCCAAAGAAGATTCTGAGCCGGGGCCACGGGGGGGCCAAGAATCCACGGAGGCGGCGCATACGTATTCCATGGCATGAACTCGGATGCCCGGGCGGACGTACTATCAGGCGTGCGGGACCGCGGCCTGCGTTCGACCAGCCTGTCCGACGAGGCCCTCCTCGAGGGGATGGGTCTCGGGGACCGCGCGGCAGCCGCAGCATTCGTCAAGCGGTTCCAGGCCCGCGTCTACGGGCTGGCGCTGAGCGTCGTCGGCGACCACCTGCTCGCTGAGGACGTCGCCCAGGAGGCGCTGACCAAAGCCTGGCGCAATGCCGGGGCCTACGACGCCCGCCGCGGCGCCGTGGCGACCTGGCTGCTGACCATCACCCGCAACCTCGCCATCGACACCCTGCGGCTCCACCGGGCACGCCCGTCCGACCCGGACTCGATGGCCATGTTCGACCTTCCCAGCCAGGAGCCCGGCCCGGCGGACACCGTCGTCATGGCCGACACGGCGAGGGGCGTCCGGCGGGCCATCGCCCAGCTCCCCATCGACCAGCGCCGGGCGTTGGTCATGTCGGCGTTCTACGGGCGGACCGCCCAGGAGATCGCCAGCGCCGAGGGGATCCCGCTCGGCACCGCCAAGACCCGGATCCGTTCCGGCATGCTGAAGCTGCGTGGCCTCCTCGACCAGGGCTCGGTGTCGCCGTGAGCCCGCTCACCTGCGCGGAGGTCGAGGACCTGGCCCCCGAGCTTGCCCTCGGCACGCTCCCGGGGGACCAGCGCGCCACCGTGCTCGCCCATCTCGACGGCTGCGGCGACTGCCGGCACCTCGTGAACTCCCTATCCGACACCGCCGACGCACTGCTGCTCCTGGCCCCCGAGGTGGATCCTCCTGCCGGGTTCACCCACCGGGTGATGGGTCGCCTGACGCCCGTCCGGTCCCGCCGCTGGCGCCCGGTGGCGGTGGCCGCGGCCGTCGCCCTCATCGTCGGCCTCGCGGCGGGGTACGTGCCCGGCCACGTCCGGTCGGGGTCCGTGGCGGTGGTGCAGGTGGCCAGCTTCGTCCATACGGGCGGGGAGAGCGTTGCCGGGCAGGTCTACGCCCGATCCGACAACCCGCCCTGGGTGTTCATGACGGTCCGCGATGCCGGGAGCGGTGACGCCTACACCTGCGAACTGGTGTTGAAGGACGGCACCACCCTGCC
>DASPZW010000441.1:0-6704 GCA_035636055.1 Actinomycetota bacterium | reverse complement strand
CACGAGCGGCAGCGGCCCGCTTCGGGGGCGGAGAGGCGGCGTTCGGCTTGGATGCCCCAGGGGCGGCGGGCTCCTTGGCGGCCACGGTCACTCCTCTCGTAGTCTGGTGGGAACTAGTCCGGTGGGAACGGGAACTGGGCTTTCCTGCTAACTATGCGTTGAGGTTGCTAACTTTGTCAACATGGACCGTGGCCCCGGCCCCCGGCCCCCGGCCCCGGGGGCCAACCCTAAACTAGTGGCCGTGGAGCGGAGCACCGACATCTGCGAGGTGGTGATCACCGCCGGGGATGCGGAGACCCTTGCCTCCCTCACCCGCACGCTCGTCGAGGAGAGGCTCGCTGCCTGCGGGCAGAACATCGCTCCCATCCGCTCGATCTACCGCTGGGAGGGCACCGTCCAGGACGACCCCGAGGCCCGGGTCGGGCTCCACACAAGGACGGCCCTCGTCCCCGAACTCGTGGAGCGAGTGAAGGCGCTCCACTCTTACGACGTTCCGTGCGTCATCGCCCTACCGGTCATCGCCGGCAACCCCGCCTACATTGCGTGGGTGCTCGCGGAGACACGAGACCCGGAGACACGAGACCCGCAACCTCGGCTTTCGTAGCCGCCAAGCCATCAGCGGGAGACTGCCCGCATCTCCTCACCGATGGCGGCGACGGCGTCCTCGACCGCGGTGGCAACGTGGAAGATGCCCCCGACCCGGGTCAGGTCCAAGACCTGCTGCACGGGCGACCCCGGGGCAACGACCACCCACATCGCCTGCCGGCGGCGCTCCAATCGTCGCTTGATGTCGAACAGCAGGCGGATGCCGCTGCTGTCGAGGTAGCCGAGCTGCGACATGTCCACGACCATGCCCCACTGCTCCTTGCGGACCGAGCCCGCCAGCGAGGCGGCCACCCGGTCGGCGTTCGAGACATCGATGTCCTCGACGAGGTGGGCCACCACGATGAGGTCGTCGTCGCCCGGTCCCCCACCGGGCCGTACCCCGGCCCCCACCTCGGGCCGCCGAGCCGCCACCTCGGGTGGCGCCCCGGCCCCGTTCGAGTTGGGTTCCATGGGACGCCCCAGGCGACGGTGCAGGCGGACCTCGGTGCCGCCGGGGCCCGCCGCCACGTCGCAGGTCTCGACGAGGGCTCGCATCAGGAGCAGGCCACGCCCTCCCGACGACGTCTCACGGAATCGCCAGTTGCCGGTGTCGCGCACGGTCACGGTCACTCCCTCGCCCTCGCCCCGGGCCTCGACGTCGACCATGCCGTCCTCGTAGCCGTAGGCGTGCACCATGGAGTTCGTGACGGCCTCCGACACCGCAAGGATGATGTCCCGCCGCTCGTCGGGGGACGCACCCACGTGCGACAACCACCGGGACAGCGCCTGCCGCAGCGGGCCGAGGTGGTGAGGATCCGTCGTCACGGAAAGCCGGAACCGATCGGCGAGGGCGGGGCCGCACGCAACGACCAGCAGGGCAACGTCGTCACGCGGCGCCGAGTCCTCGTACATGGCGGCGATGATCGCTTCGCACATCGCATCCGGCGTGGCGCCCGACACACTTTGCGCCGCCTCGGCCAGGTCCCGCATCCCGTCGTCGATCTTGGCCCCCGGCCGCTCGATGAGGCCGTCGGTGTAGAAGACCAGCACCGAGCCCGGCTCCAGGGCGACGATGCCCTCGGACATGGTCACCGCCGGCACCCCGAGCGGCATCACCCGGCCCCCCTCCAGGAACGACGTACCGCCGCCGGGGTGGATGAGCAGGGGCGGAGGATGGCCTGCGCACAGGTACCGGAGCATCCCGGCCTCGGGCTCGTAGACGGCGTAGACGAGCGTGGTCATCTCAGCCTCCGGCAACCCTGTCGCCAGGCCACCGATGCGCTCGAGCACCCGCAGCGGTGAACTGTCCTCCAGGGCGTAGGCCCGGAGCGCCGTTCGGAGCTGGCCCATCGTGACCGCGGCCCGCAGCCCCCTGCCGACGACGTCACCGATGGCCAGCCCGACCGCCCCGGACGGCATGGGGACGACGTCGTACCAGTCCCCGCCTACCTCGAGCCCGGCACTACCGGGCAGGTAGCGGGCCGCCAGGCCGATGCCGGGGATCTCCGGCAACAGCTCGGGAAGGAGGCTGCGCTGCAGGGTCTGCGCAATCTTCTGGGTCTGGCGCAACGCCCGCTCACGCTCGGCGATAGCCGCTGCCGCCTCGTCGACCCTGCGGCGCTCGGTGATGTCGATCAGGCTCCCGCGAGCCAGCTTCCGGCCGGACGCAGGCAACGGAAGGAATCGCACCTCGCACAGCACCGACCTACCCTTGGCGTCCTGAAGCACCCATTCAAACGGATCGGTGCCGCCGCTCAGCGCTCGCTGAATCCATGCCGCGGTGGCATCCCTGGACTGGCTCACCTCGGATGGGCCGATCCCGCAGAGCTCCGCCCGCCCCATGCCGAACAGGCGCTCCGCCTGGGGATTGACGTCCACGAACTGCCCGGCCTCCAGGTCCAGCACGACGATGGCCTCGGGGGCGTGCTCGACGAGGGCCCGGTACCGCTCCTCGCTCTCGGCCAGCAGCATGGCCGCCCGCTTGCGTTCCGTGATGTCGATGGCCACCAGATAGGCCACGCCGTCCTCGGGGACCGGCCGCGCGCTCACCCGGAACCACCGCGGCCGGCCGGCGCGGTCGAGCATCCGCACCTCGCGGTCGGTCAGTTCCTTGCCCGCACGGAGCGCGGCGAACCCAGCGTGAACACCCGCGCGATCCTCCTCGTAAACGAGGTCGAAACAGTTGAGGGACCGGAGTTCCTCCTCGCTCCACCCCAGGAGCCGGCCGAAGGACCGGTTCGCCCGCCGAAGGCTGCCGTCGAGGCCCGCGACGGCCATGAGATCGAGGGAGAGGTTGAAGAACTGGGTGAACTCCTCCTCGGCCCGCTTGCGCTGCGTGATGTCCTGCGCCGCGCCGAACAGCTTGCCCGGACCGGTCTCGCCGGGCACCAGGTGGCCCTGCGCACGGATCCATGCCATCGATCCGTCGGCCCGCACTGCCCGGTGCTCCACGAGGTACGGCTCGCCGGTGCGGACCGCCCGGTGCAGCGCCTCCCGCACCCGCTCCCGGTCGTCGGGGTGGACGAATCCAAGGTAGGTGCCGTCCTCGACGGGAACCGAGCCCGGGGCGAGCCCGAAGATACGGAAGAGCTCGTCCGACCAGTCGACCGCACCCGAGAATGGGTCCTGGTGCCAGGCTCCCACGTGCGCCAGGGACTCGGCCTCGGCGAGCTGGCGCTCCCGCTCGGCGAGTCGCTGCTCGGAGGCGGTGCGCTCGGCCACCTCCCGCTCCAGGCGCTCCCGGACCCCCACCAGCTCCACAAGGGCGGCGACCTTGGCTCGCAGGATCGCCGGCTCGAACGGCTTGTAGACGTAGTCGATGGCCCCGCTGGCATAGCCTTCGAGATGGTGCTCCTCGGCCCCGCTGATGGCCGTGAGGAAGATGATCGGGATATGCCGGGTCTTCTCGCGGAGCTTGATCAGGCGGGCGGTCCCGAACCCGTCCAGCCCGGGCATCTGCACGTCCAGCACAATCAGCGCGAACTCCTCGCCCAGCAGCCGCCGCAGGGCCTCCTCGCCCGAGGTTACGGTCGTGAGGTCCAGGCCCAGCGGCTCGAGCACCGCCTGCAGCGCCATCAGGTTGTCGGGGCGATCATCGACGAGGAGCACCCGGGGGACGGGATCGGCTGTCACCGGTACAGCCATACCCGCATCAGGTTGAGGAGCTTGTCGAGGTCCACCGGCTTCGTGATGTAGTCGGACGCCCCGGCGGCCAGGGTGTTCTCACGGTCCCCCGGCATGGCTTTTGCGGTGAGGGCGATGATGGGCAGTTGCCGGAACGCCTCGATCTCTCGGATGGCCCGCGTCGTCTCGTGGCCGTCCATCTCCGGCATCATGATGTCCATCAGCACCAGGTCGACCGCCGGATGACTCTTGAGCAGCTCGATGCCCTCCTGCCCGCTGGTCGCGCAAAGCACCTCGATACCCCGGTCCTCGAGGGCGCTCGTGAGGGCGTAGACGTTGCGCACGTCGTCATCCACAATCAGCACCCGCCTGCCCGCCACGACCGACAACTCGGCGTCAGGAACCCCGGCATACAGCTCGGCGGGGACATCGCCGCCGGACAGGGGCTCCGCCGCCGGCTCGTTGGCGTCGCCCGGCAGCTCGACCCTGGTCCCGGCCGGGCCGATGGGCAGCAGCAGCGTGAAGGTGCTCCCCCTCCCTGGCACGCTCTCGACCGTGATCTGGCCGCCGAGCAGGGCGGCGATCTCCCGGCTGATCGACAGCCCGAGCCCCGTTCCGCCGTAACGCCGGTTGGTGGTGCCTTCCGCCTGCTGGAACGCCTCGAAGATCATGGCCAGCTTCCCGGACTCGATCCCGATGCCGGTGTCGGTGACCGAGAATGCGCACACGGAGCCCTCCTGTTCGGCCGAGACTCGAAGGGACACCGAGCCCTTCTCGGTGAACTTGAAGGCGTTGGACAGCAGGTTCTTCAGGATCTGCTGGACGCGGTGCTCGTCGGTCGGGATCGTGTCGGGCAACCATTTGTCCACGAGCACCGAGAAGTTGAGCTCCTGCTGGGCTGCGATGGGCCGGAACGTCTGCTCCAGGTCCCGGCAGAGGGCGCTCAGGCGGACCGGCCGGATGGCGATGTCCATCTTGCCCGCCTCGACCTTGGAGAGATCGAGGATGTCGCTGATCAGCGCCAGGAGGTCGTAGCCGGCGTCGCGGATGCTGCTGGCGAACTCGACCTGGCGTGGGGTGAGGGTCCCCTCCGGGTTCTCGGCCAGGAGCTTCGCAAGGATGAGCAGGCTGTTGAGTGGCGTCCGCAGCTCGTGTGACATGTTGGCGAGGAACTCGGACTTGTACTTGGAGGACAGCGCGAGCTGTTCGGCCCGGTCCTCCAGCTCCCGGCGGGCGAGCTCGATCTCGGCGTTCTTGACCTCGATCGCCCGGTTCTGCCGCTCCAGCTGCACCGCCTTCTCCTCGAGTTCGGCGTTGGTGTTCTGCAGCTCCCGCTGGCGGGCCTGCAGCTCGGCGGAGCGGCTCTGCAGCTCCGTCGCCAGGCTCTGCGACTGCTCGAGGAGGACCTCGGTCTGGGTGGTGGCGATGATCGTGTTGAGCACCACCCCGACCGTCTCGACGATCTGGGCGAGGAAGGCCTGGTGGACGTCGGAGAAGGGACGGAACGAGGCCAGCTCGAGGACGGCCAGGACCCGGTCCTCGAAGAGCACAGGGAGCACGACGACGTGGCCGGGCGACGCGGACCCGAGCGCGGAGGTGATCTTCAGGTACCCCTTCGGCACGTCGGACAGCACCACGGTCTTCTTCTCCACCGCGGCCTGCCCGACCAGGCCCTCGCCCAGCTGGTAGGGGGTGCTGCGGCGGAGCTTGACGCCGTAACCGGCCAGCAGGCGGAGGACCGGATCCTGCCCTTCCCTCGTCTCCGCCATGAAGAACGCCCCCAGCTGGGCGTCGACCAGGGGAGTCAGCTCGGACATGATCATCCGGGACACTGCGGCGAGGTCCCGCTGGCCCTGCAGGGCCGCTCCGATCCGGGCGAGGTTGGACTTCAGCCAGTCCTGCTGCTGGTTGGCGGTGGTCGTCTCCCGCAGGTTGGCGATCATCTGGTTGATGTTGTCCTTGAGCTCGCCGACCTCGCCCGGGGCATCGACGGTGATGGTCCGGTCGAGCTTGCCCCGCGTGACCGCCGTCGCCACCTCCGCGATGGCCCGTACCTGCGTCGTGAGGTTGCCCGCAAGCTGGTTCACGTTCTCGGTCAACCGCTTCCACGTGCCCGAGACACCCTCGACCTCCGCCTGGCCGCCGAGGCGGCCCTCCGTGCCGACTTCCCGCGCCACACGGGTGACCTCCCGGGCAAACGCGGAGAGCTGGTCGACCATCTTGTTGATGGTGTTCTTCAGCTGAAGGATCTCCCCCCGCGCATCGACGGTGATCTTCTGGGAGAGGTCGCCCTGGGCCACCGCGGTGGTCACCTGGGCGATGTTGCGGACCTGGTCGGTCAGGTTGTCCGCCATCCAGTTCACCGAGTCGGTGAGGGCACGCCAGGTGCCCGAGACCCCCTTCACCTGGGCCTGACCGCCGAGCTTGCCTTCGGTACCCACCTCGCGGGCCACCCGGGTCACCTCGTCGGCGAAGGCGGAGAGCTGGTCGACCATCGTGTTGATCGTGTTCTTGAGCTCGAGCAGCTCGCCCTGGACGTCGACGGTGATCTTGCGGGTGAGGTCGCCCTTGGCGACGGCGGTGGTGACCTGGGCGATGTTGCGGACCTGGCTCGTGAGGTTGCCGGCGAGCTGGTTGACGTTGTCCGTGAGGTCCTTCCAGGTCCCCGACACGCCCGGCACCATCGCCTGACCACCGAGCTTGCCTTCGATGCCCACCTCGCGGGCCACGCGGGTGACCTCGCCGGAGAACGCCCAGAGCTGGTCGACCATCGTGTTGATCGTGTCCTTCAGCTGGGCCACCTCGCCCCGGGCCTCGACGGTGATCTTCTGGGACAGGTCCCCTCGGGCCACGGCCGTCGTCACCTGGGCGATGTTGCGGACCTGGCCGGTCAGGTTGCCGGCGAGCTGGTTGACGTTGTCGGTCAGGTCCTTCCAGGTGCCCGAGACGCCCGGCACCACCGCCTGCCCGCCGAGCTTGCCCTCCGTCCCCACCTC
>DASPZW010000440.1:0-2746 GCA_035636055.1 Actinomycetota bacterium | reverse complement strand
ATGACGTCGAATGCGGTGTGCGCGTCCACCAACCGGGTCCGGCCCGAGGAGGGTCCTGAGGGGGATCCGGAGGAGGATCCGGAGGAACCCGGCGGTTGGGCGAAGGCCCCATGGGCGGGGTCGATCTCGTAGCGGGTGGCGAGGCTCGCCACCCCGTAGCCGTACCGGCCGTAAATCGGCCAGTCGGAGACCCAGAGGCTGGACAACGCCTGCCCGCGATCGTGCATGTCGTGGAGGTGGCGGTGCATCATCGCCCGGAGCAGGCCCCTGCGGCGATGCGTCGGCAGGACCGCCGCTCCCACGACCGCCCCGGACGGCACGGTGGTCCCGGGGACGGTGATCCCCAGCGTGATGACGCAGGCACCGCCGACGATGTCGTCGCCCTCGAACGCCGCCAGGTTCCGGTCCGGTTCGAGGAGGGGAGACCACGTCGAGACGTGGTCGGGGGGCGGAATCTCCCCGAACCCGACCCCCAGGACGCGGAGGAATTCGGGCATCTGCTCCTCGGTGGCGGCGCGGATGTCGTGGTGCATGGCTGGCATCAGTAGACACCAAGTCGGACCGCGCGAGAGGAATTTCCGTATCCGCAGCAACTTTCAGCCTGTTCTCAGAGTCAATAGGGATGATCTTGGGAACGAGCCAATGCGACTTCGCCTGGGCCGGTGGGTTACCGTTGACGCCCTCCGGCCGGTCCAGGCTGCCTGATGAAACGCCGAGGGAAGGCTGGGAAGTGCAGAGAAGTTGCCCCATATGAGTGATCCGCAGTCGGATCCCCGGCCCGACTCCCGATCGGGCGGAGGTCCCCCGGAGCCCACCGGCCCCCAGCCCGTCCGCTCTAAGGAGGTCGATCCAGCCCCTTCGATGGGGTTGGTCCAGGGCCTGATCCGCACGGCCCGGCCCCGCCAGTGGATCAAGAACCTCCTCGTCTTCGCCGCCCCTGGGGCTGCGGGGGTCCTCACCCACGGGGCTGCGCTGGGCCGAAGCGCCGCGGCATTCGGGATCTTCTGCCTCGCCGCAAGCGGGACCTACTTCATGAACGACGCTCTCGACCATGAGGTCGACCGCTTGCATCCCGAGAAGCGTCGCCGTCCGGTGGCCGCCGGGGTCGTGGGCCTCAGGACGGCTGCAGGGGCCGCGGTCGCGCTGCTGGCCCTGGCGATCGGGCTCGGGGCCGCGGTCCTCGGCGTTCAGTTCGCCCTCGCCATCGGCATCTACGTCGCCATCAACCTCGCCTACAGCGTATGGCTCAAGCGCGAACCGATCCTCGACCTCGCGGCCGTCGCCTCGGGGTTTCTGATCCGGGCCATCGCAGGCGGCCTCGCCGCGGGGGTCCCCCTCTCGAACTGGTTCCTCATCGTCGCCTCGTTCGGCTCCCTGTTCATGGTCGCCGGGAAGCGCCAGGTCGACCACCGCGAGCTCGAACTCGAGGGCATTGGCCACCGGGGCGCCCTGGCTGCCTACTCGCAGCAGTTCCTGCGCTTCATCCGGGGTCTCTCTGCTGGGGTGGCCATCACCGCCTACTGCTTCTGGGCCTTCGAGAAGGCGGCCCTTGCCCCCCGTGGCGACGTCTACTTCGAGCTCACGATCGCTCCCTTCGTGCTGGCGATCCTGCGCTACGCCCTGCTGCTCGAGGCCGGGGCCGGTGGTGCCCCCGAGGACGTGGTGCTCGGGGACCGGACGATCCTGCTGCTCGGGGCGGTATGGGCGGTGCTGTTCGCGGCCGGCGTCTATGGCCCGTGAGGTCCTGACGGGCTGGGGGCGCACCGCGCCCACGACCGCTGAGGTGGTGCGCCCGGGCGACGCCGCGTCGGTGGCGTCTGTGCTCGCGTCCTTCCGTCCCGGCACGGGGGCGCGCGGGGCCATCGCCCGGGGCCTCGGCCGCAGCTATGGGGACGCTGCGCAGAACGCGGGCGGCACGGTCGTCGCGACCGCAGCCCTCGACCACATGTCCTGGTCCGACGAGTCGGCGGGGCTGCTCCGCGCCGGGGCGGGCACCAGTCTCGACACCATCCTCCGCGCGCTCGTGCCGCGGGGCTGGTTCGTGCCCGTGTCGCCCGGCACCCGGGCCGTGACGATCGGGGGTGCGATCGCCGCCGACGTCCACGGCAAGAACCACCACGCCGACGGCAGCTTCGCCTCGCACGTCACCTCGCTGACGCTGGCCACGCCGACAGGGATCCGGGAGGTGAGCCCGGCCACCGACCGCGCGCTCTTCTGGGCGACGGCGGGGGGGATGGGGCTGACCGGCATCATCCTCGAGGCGACGATCCGGATGCTGGTGATCGAGACCTCCAGCGTCCGCGTCGTGACCGAGCGGGCTGCCAACCTCGACGACGTGATGGGCAGGATGACCGCCGGCGACCGCGAGCACCGCTACTCCGTCGCCTGGGTGGACTGCCTGGCTGGAGGCCGGTTCCTCGGGCGCTCGGTGCTCACACGGGGCGACCACGCCCGGGTGGAGGAGCTGCCGGCAGGCGCCCGAGCGAATCCCCTCGGCTTCGACGCCGGTCGGGCCATGGCGGTCCCGGCCTTCGTGCCCGGCCTCGTGAACCGCGCCACCATCCGGCTGTTCAACGAGGCCTGGTTCCGCAAGGCCCGGGCGCACGCCACGACGATCGAGTCGATCCCGGGCTTCTTCCATCCCCTCGACGGCGTCCGCGGCTGGAACCGTCTCTACGGCCCCGGTGGCTTCGTCCAGTACCAGTTCGCCGTCCCCCACGGGGCCGAAGGGGTCGTCGAGACGGCG
>DASPZW010000439.1:0-10971 GCA_035636055.1 Actinomycetota bacterium | reverse complement strand
GACAGGGGGGGCCGGCTTGGGGGCCGGGGGCGGGGCTGCGACGGAGCCCGTGCCCATGAAGTCCTCGGTGACGTAGATGGTCCCGTCGGCGGTGTCGACCACGCCGACACCCACCGTCGTGTACGACGTGTCGAGGATGTTCTTGCGGTGCTCGGGCGAGTTCATGAAGGCCTGAGCGATCGAGTCACAGGTCGGCCCGACGCCGACGTTCTCACCGAGCGTCTGCCAGTTCGAGGGCGCGACGTTGGGGATGTTGGTGTCGTGGAAGATGTGGCCGGCGTCCGCCATCGCCTGCGACCACGCCCGTGCGATGCCGAGGAGATCGCCGTTGGTGCTCAGCGGGGCGGCGCCCGCCGAGGTCCGGGCTGCGTTGATGGCCGAGAGGAAACACGACTCCTCACTGCCGGCAGAGGCCGAGGCGGGAAGGATGCCGTGGAGGGCAATCGCACCCATGGTCCCCACGACCATGAGGCTGCGCAGTGCACGGGGGTGCCGCAGTGCACGGGGGTGCCGCATCATCCGCCTCCTCTGGCAGTCTGGCGGCCTCCATCGGAGGTCCATAACTTTGCGTCCCCGGGTCGCCCCGGGTTTGCCTTTGTGGAGAGATCCTGGGATTCAGAACCCTCGTTCTGCTCTCGGTTACTACATCGGCCAAAGCCCGGTCTGGGCACATGACCCGTCGGAACCAAAATCGCTGGTCCCCGGAGCACCCCGCCTGGGGGATCTGCGCCAGGAACGGTGCGCGAATCCCACGGCACCCGCCACGAGCAGGGCCCCCCACCACGACAACCGCACTGCCTGTCCTCCTCCGATGGTCTGGCGACGGTGACGACCTGGGACTCACAGGGCCCTCGTGAAGCACCCTCATGAAAGAAAAAGAGGCGCCGAGCGCCTCCGCACTGACGTGATCGGCACCTGGGGGGGTCGGGAGGAGTCAGGAATTCGGACTAGGCCGCCGGAAAAGGCCACCCCATCTGGGGGAGGTGCCAGATGAGGGAGGTTTCAGGAAACGTGCCAATCGGGCGCCCACGGGACACCATGGGGGCGTTCCGGAGGGGGAAAAGGCCGCCGTGAAGTATTCACGGGGCGGTAACTCAGCCGTAACCACCGGCTCCTATAGTGACCCCAGGAGGAACGAGAGACACCACGAACGAGAAATCCACAACCACATGGAGAAGGGTCCGCCCGGCCAGACGGACCCTTCGCAATCTAGGCCGGCCCCGCAGGGCAGCCCCGACTGCTCCCAGCTTACTGCGGTGCTGCCCGCAGCACAACGGTCCTCGGGTCCGATCCTCAGGGCAAGACAGCCGGGAAGGAGGTTTTCTATGGGTCAACGACAGGCGGCAGCGATTGCGAGTGCAGGACCCGCCCGGACACCTCTGGTCACGGCCCCCTAGAGCTGCCCAAGCCAACAGACCTCACCATCCCGTCCACGACGTACCCAGCGCTCTTCGGCGCGCCTGGAGACCCCCGAAGGAGGATGCCGAAATGGCACAACGATCTCGACCCCGCCTTTTCCAGGAAGCAACCCCGGACGAGACCGAGCCGACGACGATCGACCTCACCGCCGTCGAGCGCCCCCTGGTCACCGAAGGCTTCCACCCGCTCGCCGACTTCGCCAACTTCGGGGACCCGGAGGCGGAGATGCTGCGGGAGGCCGGCCCGGACCTCGACCTGTTCACCAAGGCCATCGCGGAGGCCATCTCGGCCTATGTCACCACCCGCCTGCCCGCCCTGGGCATTGCCGGGGCCAGCATCGACAAGGACGTCGTCGAGGACTGGCTGGCCCGCAGCTCGATGGGGCCATTCGACGAGGGCTTCGCCACCTACATACGGAAGCTGACCCACGTCGGCGGCGGGGCCACCTTCCCAGGCATGGCGGTGCCGCTGCCGCCCCAGATGCTGGTCGGCCTGATGGGCTGGGTCGAGGGCCAGATCCTGCTCGCCATCGGCGACGTGAGCGACACCATCACGCTCTCGGGGGTCGGCGGCATCTGGATGGACGAGATGATGTTGCAGCTGGGGATCATGCTGGAGCCCGTCCTGGCCGAACCGTCGGGACCCCGGGACTACACCGGCGGCCACAACGCCAAGCTGCACCCTTACGCCGACCTCGCCGGCTTCGGGATGACCGAGGGGCGGATCCTCGGCGACACCGGTGCGCTCCTCGCCCCGGCGGCCAGCGGCGTGATCTCCATGGCCTACACCTACCTGCTGAGCCGGCCGGAGTCGGCGGGGTTCTTTCAGGAGTCCGACCACCTCGCCCAGCGCAAACAGACCCTCAAGGCCTGGTGGATCCGCACGGCTGCCGATCCCCATGAGACCAACGGCGAGTTCGGTGACTACCTGCGGAAGGTGGCCAACGCCCACGTGAAGGGCGCCGGGACCCATCCCGGCGTCGAGATACCGCCGCAGCTCACCATCGCCCTGATGGGCTGGGTGCAGATGCGGGTCATGACCGCCCTCAACACCATCGCCTTCGATCCCAGCGGGCCCGGCGGCTCCGCGACCTTCGGGGTGCTCGGCGACCCCGGTGCCCTGGCGAAGGTGGGGAGGGCGTGGATGCAGATGCTCACCCTTCAGCTGGGGGTCCTCATCGACCCCTACCTCAAGGAGGCGTGAGCCCCTCACGATCGGCTCCGACGGCAGGCTCCAACAATTTCGGGGGCTGGCTACCCCCGCCGAACCCAGATCCGGGCCGGAGACCGGGCTGGGAGGTGAACGGACTGCCACGGTGGCCGGGGAACCGGCCTCCGTGGCTTATTCCGTAGGCCTGGTAGCATCGGAGCGTCATGGCATTCACCCTCAGCAGCCCCGCGTTCGCCAACAATGGATTCATGCCCATCCAGTACACGTGCGACGGGGACAACATCTCGCCGCCCCTGGAGTGGAGTGGGGTCCCTGAGGGCACCGTCGAGTTCGCCCTCCTGTTCGAGGACCCCGACGCTCCGGGCGGCACGCTCGTGCAGTGGATCCTGTTCGGCCTCAGCCCCGAGTTGACGGGCCTGAAGGAGGGCAAGGCGCCCGCCGGCGCCCTCGGCGGCAAGAACGACTACGGCCGCACCGACTGGTCGGGCCCGTGCCCGCCAATCGGCAAGGCCCACCGCTTCATCTTCACCCTGCTCGCACTCGGCCAGCCGAGCGGCCTTGCGGAGGGTGCCAGCCCCCGGGACGACCTGCCGTACGCCCTGTCGGGCAAGGTCCTCGGCCAGACCCAGCTCACCGGCCGGTACGCCCGAAGGCGCTGAGGAGCGCCACGCGCCTAGGAGGCGGCGGGGCAGCCTGGGCCGATCGGGCCCGGTGTTGTTAAGGTTGGATGGCGCCCGCACCACTTAATCGCAAGGAGACGGCCCCATGATCACGGACCTTTTCACCCCAGGCCACATCATCCTCGTCCTCGTCGGCGCCCTGTTGATCTTCGGCCCGAAGCGGCTTCCCGACATCGGCAAGTCGCTCGGCAAGGGGATCCGGGAGTTCAGGGGAGCGCTCAACAGCATGACCGGCGACGAGCCGGAAGTCCCGCCCGCCCCGGCCGCCACTGTCCCGGCTCCCCCGGCGCCGGCCCAGGCGGTCCCGGGCCCCGCCGCCACCGCCCCCCCGGCCCCGGCCCAGGTGGTGCCCGCTCCGGCTCCGGCCCCTGTCCCCACGGACGCCCCGCCGGCACCTCCGGCGGCGCCCCCCACGCCCCAGGCCTAGGCTCGCCCGGCCGGATTGGGGCGATCGGAGACACTGGTCACGGTGGGTGGTTGGTTGTGCGCCGCACCTACGAAGCAGCGAGGGGGGCGTGGCCGCTGGAAACCTTCTTTGGGTGAAAAAGCACAGTATTGATGCTTAAGCACCCAAAGAAGCTTCTCGGCCCTCTCCACGGCCCCACCAGAAAAGGCCGTCAGCGTCGGCCGGTGTCCTGAGCTCGAGGTTCGACCACGGTCGGTGAGCGACCGGGCGAGCGCGTTCCTCATCGCCTCGGGTGTTGCGGGTACACCCACTCCAACCAGCGAGGAGCCCCAGAGGTTGGCGCGCGCGACGAGCGCTGCGTTTTCCTCCCTTGCGGCTACCCGGTGGCCGTCGACGTGACGCCCTTGGCGATTGCTGCGTCCCGAGTTGCCTCCTCAGCGGCGCGGGCCGGCGACTCCGAGGCCTCGTGGGCCGGGTCCTTGTTGGACACGTGGTTGCCGCCGCCACCGGGGCCGTGGCCCTGGCCGGCGGTTTCAGCCGCCTCCGTGGCCGCCGACTCGCCGGCCTCGTGCGCGGGGGTGTTGTTGCTGTGGTCGACGCCGGGCGTCGCCGTGGACGTGACGGCGAACGGGACGAACGCCGCCGGGGCTTCCGCCGGGACCGCCGCAGGGATTCCTGCCGGGACTCCCGCGGGGCTGTTGGCACCCACTGCCATCGGGCCGAACACGGTCACGCCGACGACGCCGCCGGCGAGGACGGCCCCGGAGAGGCTTGCTGCCATGAGCACCTTCTTCGTTCGATTCAACGTTCCCTCCTTGTGCGAAGCGGGGATGCGGGGTGCGGATGCACCTGCCCCCCACCATGCCGCCCGCGGCTTGGAGCGCTGTCGGAAACAGCACAGAGTTGGCTCATAGGTTGCTCAGAAACGAACAACCTTCGACAGCCCCATGGTTGGGGCAATCAGATCCAGGTGGGGAACAGCATCCGGCGCTGCCACTGGACGAAGGGGATCGCCCAGGCCGCGATCACCGGGTAGAAGTAGAAGAGGGCCAGGCCGCAGGCGAGGGCCAGGTACACCCCCACCAGCGCCTGCCGGTAGACCCGCATCGCCTGCGAGTACCCCAGCGCCACGGCCACGCCGAGCGCCAGGATCGGAAGGCCGGCCAACTCCACGATCCGTCGCTGCCCGCCGAGATCGGGCCCGAAACCGAACTGGTGCACGAACAGCGCCACCGCGGCGGCCCCGAGCAGCACCACGGCGAGGCAGGCGGCCACCAACACCCCCTCCTTCAGGCAGCCGCGGACGACGTCGCGCAGGGTGAGGGCCAGGGCCAGCATCATGAACGGCACGATCGGCGTCATGTAGAAGAAGAATTCCGGGCGGGAGAATCTCGCCCACGGCACGTACTGCAGGACCCACGCACAGAGGATGATCGCTGCCGGGGTCACGAGCACCTCGTACAGGTATCTGGGCGTGGCCTTGGCGGCACGCCACAGGACGAAGGAGGTACCGGTCGCAGCCAGCGGGGTGCCGAGCCTCCTCACCGGGCTGTCCCGGCGCCAGAGGGCCCTGTAGGCGAGCCACAGGGCGGCGGCAAGCGCCGGCCACCACGTGGCAGGGTTGCCGAAGGCGAGGATGTGGGTGGCCTTCGCTCCCCCGGTGAAGTAGTAGGCGACGGGGCGCCAGATCAGGGGCCACTTCCATGCCGGCGAGGCGTACGCATGGGGCGCGTGGAGCGTCAGGTGGTACTTCAGCATGTCGCCCTGCAGCTTCCAGAACTCCCGAAGCGAGTAGCGGTGGTCGTAGAACCAGACGCCGTAGCTGCAGAGGTAGACGGCCACAGCGGGAAGGATCATCGCCGGCCAGGTCACGTTCAGCTCCAGGAGCGGGCTCGGCGCCCGGTGCGCCTCCCACTGGTTCTCGGCGCGGCGGATGTCGAGGGCGGCGCCGACGGTCCAGAAGACCACCAGGACCACGGCCGCGGCGAGGGCGTAGGCCCCGGACCACTTGACCGCACCGGCGGCTCCGAAGGATGCCCCGGCCGCGATGCGCCAGCCGAGGTCGAGCCCGCCGGCGCCGGCCGCCCGCACGCGCAGGACCCGCTCCCGCTCCAGCACGACGAAGAGGAACCCAAGCGCGACGAAGAAGGCGAGGAAGATGTCGAGCAGCGCCACCCGGCTCTGCACGATGAGCAGGAAGTCGGTGGCGACGAGCAGGCCCGTGACTCCCCCGGCCCACCGCCCCAGGAGCTTGCGGGCGAGGACGAAGACGATGACGATGAGGGCGGTCCCGAAGACGGCGGACATGATGCGCCACCCGAAGGTGTTGAAGCCGAAGACCTTGATCCCCATCGCGATGATCCACTTGCCGAGGGGGGGATGGACGTAGGACTGCTCCGTGGGCTGCGTCGTCCCGCAGAACGTCATGCCCTTACCGAGGTACAGGCACGCGTCCTTGGCGTAGTACGTCTCGTCGAAGACGAGGGCGTTGGGGTAGGCGAGGCGGGCGAAGCGCAGGACGCCGCCGATGAGCGTGACGGCGACGAGCATCAGCCAGTCGACGGCCGCCCAGACGTGGGATGCAGACTGGCCGGCGGGTTGGTCTTCAGCAAACGGAGGGACGTCGGGGGCCGAGGTGCCCTCCTGAATTTCAACGTGCTCGGCCGACTGAGGGTCCCTTCTGACGAACGGCTCGCTGACGACGACTCACCGAAGTCCGAGTATAGACATGACGAGTGGTAGCTTTGCCGCCGGACCTGGCCTCCAGCGCCACCACCGCGGGAGGCCGCCGCCCGCTTCCGGACCCCGATTCGAGCACAGCGAGCACAGGGAAAGGCCAGGATGCAGCTCGTCGATCCCGACCGGAGGATCTCCGTGGAGATCCTCGAAGCCAAGGGCATGCTCGGCACGATGCAGGGCCTGCTCGGCCAGGCCGGCCTGCCCCCAGGCACCGGCGTCCGGCTGCGGACCAAGCAGGTGCACACCGTCGGAATGCGCTTCGCGATCGACACGATCTACCTGTCACCGAAGGGCACCGTCATGAGGGTCGCCACGATGCCGCCCGGACGGATCGGACCCATCGTCCTGCGGGCACGCTGGATCCTCGAGATGGGGGCCGGAGAGGCCGCCCGCCTCGGCATCGTCCCGGGGGGCACGCTGGTCCCCGCAGGCCGCTGACCACCGCCATGCCGGGGCGTCTCTTCGTCTGCGCGACCCCCATCGGCAACCTCGAGGACGTCTCGCTCCGGCTGCTCCGCACCCTGTCCGAGGTCGATGCCATCGCCGCCGAGGACACCCGCCGGACCCGCAAGCTGCTGACCCACCACAACATCCATGCCCACGTCGTCTCCTACCACGAGGCGAACGAGGCCGCCCGCACCACCGAGCTGGTGGACCGGCTCCGGCGGGGCCAGCGCATCGCCCTCGTCACGGACGCCGGCATGCCCGCGGTGTCGGACCCGGGTTGGCATCTCGTGCGTGCCTGCATCGACGAAGGCATCGCGGTCGAGGTCGTCCCCGGGCCCTCCGCGGTGCTCACCGCACTCGTCGCCTCCGGCCTGCCGCCTGCCCGCTTCGCCTTCGAAGGGTTCCTCTCCCGCAAGGACGGGGAGCGGCGGCGACGCCTCGAGGCCATCGCCGGTGACGACCGGACGCTGGTGTTCTTCGAAGCGCCGGGGAGGGTCGTCGCGACGCTGCGGTCGATGCTGGACGTGCTCGGCCCCCGCCAGGCGGCCGTCGCCCGGGAGTTGACGAAGCTCCACGAGGAGGTGCTGCGCGGGACACTCCCGGAGCTGCTCGCCCGGCTGGAGGGTGTCGAACTCAGGGGAGAGGTGGCCCTCGTCGTGGCAGGCCTGCCCGCCGCGGCTGGTGACCTGGCGGCGGCCGTGGTTACGGCCCAAGAACTCACCCGGAGCGGCCACCCCAAAGGGGTCGCGGCCAGCGAGGCGGCGGCAGCCCACGGCGTGCTGCGCCGAGACGTCTACGCAGCACTGTTGGAGCTCGACGAGGCCTGACCCCCCCTGGTCCAGGGGGCGTCCTTAGGACTCAGGCTCCGAGAACATCTCCCAGGACGCCGGCTGGCTCGCACCGCTGAGCTCGCCGATGCAGCCGGCACAGACCATCCGGCCCCGGTACTCCTTCAGGTCCTCGGAGGATCGGCAGAACACGCAGGCATCCTGCCGCTTGGCCAGGATGATCCGGTCGTCCTCGACCGAGATGTCGAGGTAGTCGCCCTCCCGGATGCCGAAAGACTTCCGCATCTCCGCGGGCACCACGACGCGGCCCAGGTCATCGACCTTCCGAGCCATCCCGGTGTTTCGCATGCCTACTCCGTTTGCCTGATGAGTCACTGGGATCCCCCTACCGAGAGACCGGACGACCAGCGGACCGGCGGACCGGCCCACCCCGGGATACTATCGGTGTCCCTCACCCCTCAATCTTTGTCTTTGCTAGCCACAATGACCCATTCTTCCCCACATCGGCAGCGCCTACACCACAGTTTCGCCAAGATTTCGCGTGCCGCCTCCCCCCCGGCACCCACGGCTCCACCGACCCCCCGATTGACCTGGATGGAATAGTGGAAGCGTGAAGAGTTACCTGATCACGAGTGCCCTCCCGTACATAAACGGGGTGAAGCACCTTGGCAACCTCGTCGGCTCCATGCTGCCTGCCGACGTGTACGCCCGTTACCTCCGCCAGCGTGGCCACCACGTCCTCTACATCTGCGCAACCGACGAGCACGGGACGCCGGCCGAACTCGCGGCCAAGGAAGCCGGGCTGTCCGTCGAAGCGTTCTGCACCCAGCAGCACGAGCTCCAGGCGCGGATCTACGCCGGGTTCGGCTTGTCGTTCGACTACTTCGGCCGGAGCTCGTCGCCCCAGAACCGCGAGCTCACCCAGCACTTCGGCAACCGGCTCGCGGATGAGGGCCTGGTCGAGGAGCGGGTGGTCAAGCAGCTCTACTCACGGGACGAGGGCCGCTTCCTGCCCGACCGGTACGTGGTCGGGACCTGCCCCCACTGCGGCTACGAGGCGGCCCGCGGGGACCAGTGCGAGAACTGCACCCGGCTCCTCGACCCGACGGAGCTGATCGATCCGCGCTCGGCGGTCAGCGGGAGCCGCGACCTCGAGGTGCGCGACAGCAACCACCTCTTCTTCCGCCAGTCGCAACTCGCTCCCAGGCTGCGCGAGTGGATCGAAAGCCGCGATGGCTGGCCGAAGCTGACCACCTCGATCGCCCTCAAGTGGCTGGACGAGGGCCTCGAGGACCGGGGCATCACCCGCGACCTCAGTTGGGGGGTCCCCGTGGCGCGTCCGGGCTTCGAGAACAAGGTCTACTACGTGTGGTTCGACGCGCCGATCGAGTACATCGGCGCCACGAAGGAATGGGCAGACGCCCCCGTCGACGGGCATGACTGGAAGGCCTGGTGGTGGGACCCCGACGACGTCGAGTACGTGCAGTTCATGGCCAAGGACAACGTCCCCTTCCACACGATCTTCTTCCCGGCGATGATCATGGGGACGGACGAGCCGTGGAAGCTCGCCGACTACATCAAAGGCTTCAACTGGCTCAACTACTACGGGGGGAAGTTCTCCACCAGCCGCCACTACGGCATCTTCATGGACGCCGCCCTGGATCTCCTCCCGGCGGACTACTGGCGGTACTACCTCATCGCGAACGCCCCGGAGTCGGACGACACCAGCTTCACCTGGGAACTGTTCGCCAGCCAGGTCAACAAGGACCTGGCCGACACCCTGGGCAACTTCGTCAACCGGGTCCTGACCTTCAGCAACAAGCGGTTCGGCCCCGCCGTCCCTGCGGGGGGTTCCCCCGGTCAGCCCGAGGCCGACCTGGGCGACCAGTTGGCGGGACTGCTCGAGGAGTACCAGGAGAACCTCGAAGGAAAACAGTTCCGCAAGGCGGCGCAGAGCCTGCGGGCCATGTGGAGCGCGGCGAACGTCTACCTGGAACTGAAGAGCCCGTGGACGCAGGTCCGCCAGGACCCCGAGGCCGCGGCGCTGACACTGCGCACCGCGATGAACCTGATACACCTGTTCGGTGTCGTCTCCGAGCCCGTGATCCCGACGGCGTCGAAGTCCATCCAGGGCATCTTCGACGTGGATGAGGACAAGCGACTGGCCTGGCCGGCCGCCGACGAGGTCCGGTCCCTTGGCTTGATCGGCGAGGGCACGGGATTCGAGGTGCCTTCTGTGCTCTTCCGCAAGATCACCGATGACGACGTCGCCACCTGGCGGCAGCAGTTCGGCGGCCCGTCGGTCGCGCCCGGCACCGAGGCGGAGTCCTGACCGGGCAAGACCCGGCACCGATCCTGCGCTGGGTCGATGCCCACTGCCATCTCGACGACGTCGGCGGTGGGGACGCGGGGACCGTCGCCGCTGCGGTCGCCCGGGCCGAGGCTGCCGGGGTCGTCACGTTGGTCACAATCGGCACCGACCTCCCGACGAGCCGGTCCGCCGTGGCGATCGCCGGTGCCCACGAGCAGGTCTGGGCCGCCGTAGGGGTCCATCCCCATGACGCCTCCACCCTGGACGAGGCCGCTCTCGAGGAGCTGGAGTCGCTGGCGTCGGGTCCCAGGGTCGTGGCAATCGGCGAGATCGGCCTCGACTACTTCCGGGACCTCTCGCCGCGCGACGTCCAGCGGGACGCGTTCCGCCGCCAGCTCGCCCTCGCCCGCCGGCTGGACGCCGCCGTCGTGATCCACATGCGGGACGCCCACGAGGACGTTTTCCACATCCTTGCGGAGGCCGGACCGCCGGAGCGGCTGATCTTCCACTGCTTCTCCGGGGGGGCGGAGGATGCAGTCCGGGCCCTGGATCTCGGGGGTTACATCTCGTTCGCGGGCAACGTCTCGTACAAGAATGCCCAACGACTTCGTGACGCTTGCGCAGTCGTACCCCTTGGACGGCTGCTCGTCGAGACTGATTCCCCCTACCTGGCGCCGGTCCCGCACCGCGGGAAGGCCAATGAGCCGGCATTTGTGCCTGCCGTGGGGGCTGCCGTCGCCGGAGCCATGGGCATCCAGATCGAGCAGATCGCCCCCGCAACCGCCGCGAACGCCGCAAAGGTGTTCGGTCTGGGTTTGGGTCTACGAGCGGTGTAAGTACTCCGCGGTAGTTACGTAAGCCCGAAGACATCACAGCATTCGCACAGTTTGAACGTGTTGATTTCCCGTTTCGGGCGCTGGTACGGTGCCGATGTGCGGGGAGCTGTGAGGCTACTTCTCACCCTTGCCTTGGCCGCGGGATCTGCCGCGTATCTGGGCGCCGAGGCAAGGG
>DASPZW010000438.1:0-7926 GCA_035636055.1 Actinomycetota bacterium | reverse complement strand
CGGCTGACGTCGTCGAGCCCCGCCACGTCGATGCCCTCCAGGCTGTAGACGCCCGACGTCTGGCGGTCGAGCAACCCGAGGATGTTGAGCAGGGTGGACTTCCCCGACCCGGACGGGCCGACGATGGCCACCCACTCGCCGCGCCGGATCGTGAGCTCAACGTCCCGGAGGGCGTGCACGGGCGGGTCCTCCCCGAAGGTCCTGGTGAGCCGCTCCAGCTTCACCAGCGGCACGCCACCGACCATTGCCGGCGACGGGGCAGGCGGCGTGACGACTTCGACCTCGATCATGGCGCCGGGACCTTGGCGAGGAGATCCGCGTTGGCTTCCCGGAAGGCCCTCTCGTAGTCGCCGCGCACCTGGTCGTCGACCGGGAACACGTGCTTGCCTTCGCAGCGGATGTCCGCGTTCACCATCGCCACCTCGTCCCGCTGCAGCACGGCGAGGGCTGCGTGGTCATAGTCCGTCAGGCGCGCGTCGGGGGGGCCGACGATCTTGGCGAGGCGCTGGCGCAGCAGGGCGTCGACCTCGTCCTGGTAGTGGAGGTCGGCGAAGCCGGCGTCGGCCATGCACGTCGACCAGGCGGCCACCGCCGCAACCATCCGCTTGTCGGCCAGGATCTTCTCGGCCAGGGCCTCGAGTTTGGTGTTCAGGGTGGCCAGGTTGTCGAGGCCGCCGAACACCTGCTCGGCGGCGGTCTTGGTGCACCCGCCCAGCCGTGAGTAGTCGCCGTTGTCCAGGGCGGTCTGGAAGTCGGCGTCGGGATGCTCACCGCGCAGGGCCCGGTCGTAGGCGCTCCGTCCGGCCGCGTCCAGCGCCGCCCGGATCCTCTCGTTGGGCCCGGCCCCGGCGCTGGCCTGCTTGTCGTAGAGCGTCGTGATGCCGAACCCGAACTGCTTGTTGAAGTCGGCCTCGCTCATGCCGTGCACGCCGGTGAGCGCGGCCTGCTGCTCGGCAGGGTTGACCGGCACGTAGTCGAACCCCTGCGCCTTCATGCAATCCCTGATCAGGGTCTCCGCCTTCGCCTGCCGGGCCTGGATGCCCGTCTGGTCAAAGCCGAGCTGATCCTCGATGGGCCGCGTGTCGGCAGCCTGCGTGGCAGGCCCGCACGCACTGAGCGCCAGCGCGGCGGCGACGGCGGTTCCGGCCGCCCGGAGTAGGCCCCGGAGCAGGCCCCGGAGCAGGGGCGAACGGGCGGGGCTACTTTCCACCGGTCCCTCCTGCTGTGGTCGAAGCGGTCGGGTTGCTGGTGGTGGTGGTCGCCGTTGGCGGAACCGTCGCCCTGGTCGAGGTCGAGTTGCCGACGACCACCAGGTCCCCGGCCTTGATGCTGCCGGTCGTGGCCGTGATGGCCACGTACCCCTTGGCCTGGAGACCCGGCGTGACCGTCACGTAGCGCAGGGAGCGGTCGGCGCCTTGGACCTGCACCCGGGAGCTGCCGTCGGCGGCCACCGAGAGGGCATTGACGGGCACGGCCAGCACCGCACCGCCCGTGCTCTGGACGGAGATCGTGAGGACGACCGAGGCGCCCACGAGCGAGGGCGGGGCGTTGCCGGGGGTGATTTCCACGTAGAACTTGGCCGGGTCCACGCCGTTGGTGCCGGCCTGGGTGGCGACGTTCGTGACCTTGCCGGTGGCGTCGACGTTCTGGTCGCTCGCCTTGATCGCCACCGCGGCGTCCTTCAGCACCGACTTGGCGTCCTCGGTCGAGAGGGACGAGTCGATGACCAGGCGGGAGTTGGTGACACCCATGACCTGGCCGTTCGCCTCGTCGCCGACCTTCAGCTTGACGTCGTCGATTCGCAGCGGCAGCGTCGGGAAGAACAGCACCTCGTCGGCGGGCACCTGGACAGAGATCCTGCCGACGCCGGCCGGGGGCACGATGGCGCCCAAGCGCCCGGTCGCCAGGTCGAGCCGGCTCTGCGCCAGCGGCACAAGCTGGGCTGCCCGGGCTGCGTCGGCGTCTGCGAGCGCGGCATCGCTGCGGGCCTGGGCGGCTGCCTTCGCCGCGTCGGGGCTCAATACGACTGCCGCCTGGGCGGCCTGGGCCGCCGTGAGGTCCCCACGGGCCTGGTCGAGAGCCTGGGTGGCGGCGACGACTGCGTCGTTGGCCGCCTGGAGGTCGGCCTGGCTGGCCGGGGGCTGCTGGGCCTGCAGGTCGCTCTGGTGCTTGCGGGCGTCCCGCTCGGCGGTGCTGGCCGCGTTGAGGGTGTTGGTCTTGGCGGTCACGTCGGCCTGGGCAGCTTTGCGGTCGAGATCGAACTTGGCCTGGGCTGCGGTGGCCGCGTTGGCGGCATCCTGTGCCGTGACCTTGGCGGCTGCTGCCTTGTCCTGTGCCGACGCCAGGGCGTTCTGGGCGGTCAGGAGCGCTTCGCGAGCTGACATGACGTCCGTGTTCGCGGTGTACTGCTCACCCTGGAAGGTGCGCAGGGCGGCGACCTGCTCATCGGTCATCCCCTGCGCCACGTAGCCGGCCTTGAGGTACCACGTCGACACCGCGGCGGCGGTCGCTGCGTCGTAGGTGCCGTTGGCGGCGCCATGGTAGAAGCCGAGCCTGCCGAGTCCGTCCTGGAGCTGGCGGACGTCGTCGCCACTGACGCCGGCGGTCAGGTCCCGGTAGGCGGGACGTTGGCCCTGGAGCACGAAGACCGGGCGTCCCGAGACGTTCATGGCGACGTCACCCTCGTTGAGCTGGGCCCCTTTCGCCGGAGCCGTCGTGAGGACACGCGTCCCCTTCTTCAGGCCGGACAACGGCAACGTGATCGCCTGCGCCGCCCCGTAGCGGACGGTGCCTCGGACCACGACATCCGCCGACAGCGTGCGCTGCTCGACCGGCGCCGTGATGAGCGAGGCCGTGGGGGGGGCCGTCCGGGCGGCGATCTCCGCCGGGGACTTGATCCTGCTGCCGATGGCGAAGCTGGCAGCCGACGTGGCCACCACGACCGCCAGCGCGACCCCGAGCGTCCTCCCCCGAACTCTCCCCAACGGGGCCTCGACGGTGGCGCCGCCACCCTCTCCGGCATTGATCTCGACGCTCACTGCTGCCCCCTCCCTTTCGGCGTTCCCATCGGCGTACCGGCTGGCGTCCGCTGGACGGCCTACCGGCCTCAGGCGGAGCTTGCTTTACCGGCGCTGAACACCGGCTGAATGCGAGCCCTCAGACACCAGCGCCCACGAGCTCCTCGGTCGGCGCTTGGCTCGCCTTGCGTGCCCGCCCGAACTTGAGGTACAGGTTCGGCAGCACGAACAGGTTCAGCAGCGTCGACGTCACCAGCCCGCCAAGAATGACCACCGCCATGGGGTGCTCGATCTCGTGGCCGGGGATCGTGCCGGCGATCACGAGTGGCACCAGGGCGAGCGCCGTCGCCAGCGCCGTCATCATGATCGGCCGCAGCCGCTCGGTGGCTCCCCGGAGGATGAGCTCCGGGCCGAAGGCCACCCCCTCGTAGCGCTCGAGGTGCTGGTAGTGGTTGATGAGCATGATGCCGTTGCGCCCGGCGATGCCCAGCACGGTGAAGAAGCCGACGAGCGCCCCCAGGGACACGACGCCACCGATGAAGAAGTAGGCGGCGAGCACGCCGCCGACCAGGGCGGACGGCAGGGTGACGAAGGAGAGCAGCCCCAGCCGCCAGTTGCGGAACGCCGCGGCCAGAAGCAGGAACACGCCGATGGCGGCGATGACCGCGAACCCGGCCAGGCGGTTCGTGGTGGCCTGCCGCTCTGCGTACTCACCCAGGAGCTCCGCGTGGGTGCCCTGGGGGAAGCCGATCTTGGCGAGGCTGGCCTGGACGGCCTTGGCGACCTTGCCGAGGTCGGCGCCCTTCTTCACGTTGGCGCCGATGCTGATGTCCCGGGACACGCCCTCATGGCGGATCTGGTTGGGCGTCGTCTTGATCCTGACGTCGGCGACGTCGCCCATCTTCACCTGGACGCCGCTGGGCGTGTCGATGGGCAGGTTGCGGATGGCATCGAGGTTGTTCCGGGTCTGGGGCGTGCTCCAGACCTGGATGTCGTACGCCTTGCCGTCCCGGAAGATGTCGCCGACCTCCTCGCCGGCAATCAGGGTCGCCGCCGCGCGGCGGACGTCACCGGGCTTCAGGCCGTACTTCTGGGCGACCGGCAGGTTCTCCTCGACGAAGACCTGCGGCACGTCCACCTGCTGCTCCTCCCGGACCTCGGTCACCCCGGGCGTCGCCTTCAGCATCTTCTGCACCTCGCCGGCCTTGGTCCGCAACACCTTGAGGTCCGGCCCGTAGATCCGGACGACCATGGCCTCGCTGGCCCCGGTCAGCACCTCCTCGATGCGCTCCTTGAGATACGTCGTCACGTCCCGCTGCAGGCCCGGGTAGCCGTCCACGACGTCCTGGATGGCGGCCACGGTCTTGTCGTAGTCGGCATGCGGGCTTATCGAGATCCAGTTCTCTCCCGTGTTCACGCCGACGACCTCGTCGGCGAGGAACGCCTGCCCGATGTGCGACCCGAAGTTCCGCACGCCGGGGATCGCCCGGAGCTCCTCGCTGCCCCGGGTCACGATCCGGACCTCCTCGGCAAGCGAGGTGCCCGGTTTGGTGATCCAGTGGACGAGGAAGTCCCGCTCCTTGAACTCGGGGAAGAGCGACTGCCCGAGCTGGGGAGCGACCAGGATGCCGACGAGCATGACGATCGCCAGCGTGGAGAACACGAGCTTCGGCTTCGGGATTGTCTTCCCGAGCACGGCGCCGTAGGCCCGCTGGAAGCCCCGCGAGATGGGGGACTCGTGCTTGTCGATGTTCCGTGCCTTGCCCAGCAGGATCAGGGCCAACGCCGGTGTGATCGTCAGGGCCACGGCAAGCGAGGCCATGACGGCGAGGGCGTACGAGAGCACGAGCGGCTGGAAGAACGACCCCGACAGCCCCTTCATGAGGAAGACCGGCAGCAGAGCCACGACGTCGATCAGGGTGGCGTAGATGATGGCGCTGCGGACCTCGATCGACGCCTCGAGGATGACCTGCCACACGGGGGTCTGGATGCCCTGGATGCGGTTCAGGCGCAATCGCCGGACGACGTTCTCCACGTCGATGATGGCGTCGTCGACCACCACCCCGACGGCGATGACGAATCCGGCCAGGGTCATGGTATTGATCGGTGCCCCACGTGCGGTCAGCACCAGGCCGGCCGCCACGAGCGACAGCGGGATGGCGACGATGCTGATGACGGCGGCCCGCCATTCGAAGAGGAAGAGGATCAGGATGACCAGCACCAGCGCAACGCCGAGCAGCAGCGAGTGCGTCAGGTTGTGGATGGCCGTCTCCACGAAGGTCGCCGGACGGAAGATCGTGGTGTTCATCTCCACCCCCGGAAGCCCCGGCTGCAGCTCCTTGAGGGCCGCCTCGATGCCGCGGGTCATCTGGACCGTGTTGCCCCACGGGAACTTCTCGACCACGAGCATGAGACCGGGGCCGCCGTTGATGACGGCGTCGCCGATGAGGGGCTGGTGGCCTTCGACCACCTGGGCCACGTCGCCGATGCGCAGGGTCTTGCCGTCCCGTTCGACGAGCGGGACCTGGGCCAGGTCCTCCGGCGTCTTGATCGCCAGGACGTGGGTGACGGCCAGGCGCTGCCCGGACGTCTCCACGAAGCCACCAGTGCCGATGCGCGCCCCGGAGGCGTACTTCAGGATGCCCGCGTCGAGGGCGTCCGCGGTGGCCTCCATCACGCTGTTGAGCGAGACCTGGGCCGCCAGCATCTCGTCCGTCTGGACCTGGACCTGGGGCATCTTCAGCCGCTCGCCCCAGATCGCCACGTTGGCGACGCCCGGGACCCGTAGCAGCCGTTCCCGGATCGTCCAGTAGGACGTCATCGACATGTCGATGAGGGACTGCGTCTTGGACGTCATCCCGATCTTCATGATCCGCGACGTGGCGGACACGGGCGGCATCATCACCGGCGGGGCCGCCCAGGTCGGCAGGGTCGGCACCACGTTTGCCAGGCGCTCCTGGACCAGCTCCCGGTCCCGCAGCAGGTTGGTCCCGAGCTTGAAGATCAACTCGATCGAGGAGAGCTGCGACACCGACTTCGACCGCATGAGGTCGAGGTTGGCCGTGCCGTTGAGCGCCTGCTCGAGCGGCACCGTGATCAGCCCTTCCACCTCCGAGGCGGTCAGCCCGACGGCGAGGGTCTGAATCTCGACGCGGGGCGGTGCGAACTCAGGGAAGACGTCGACCGGGGTGCGGAACAGCTTTGCCGCACCGAAGAACAACAGCCCTGCCGCCGCGGCGACCAGCAAGAATCGGAACCTGAGACTCGAACGAACAATCCAGCGCATCATGGCTTGGTTTCCCCTTCGATCCCGCGCCTTGAGGGGCGCCTCCCTTCGATCCCGCGCCTTGAGGGGCGCCTCCCTTCTATCCGGCGCCTTGAGGGGCGCCTGGGGCCCCTCACTCTTCGAACTGGGAGACTTCGACACCCAGCAGCTCGGCGGCGCCCACGGTCACAACCGGGGTGCCGGCCGCGGGACCCGCCGACAGCAGGGCCTGGTCGGCGTTGATGGAGTCGACGGTGATGGCCTGCTGCACGTACGCGAAGGGCTCGGGGTTCGTGTAGGCGAAGGTCGTCCCGTCGTTGTTGTACTCAACGGCCGCAGCCGGGATCACCAGCTTGCCGGCTGCGCCCGCCGCCACGGGGGCCGTCTGGACGTCGAGCCGCTTGGCGGCCTGTTCCGTCAGCCGGACACCCTGGTGCTTGGAACCGGCCACGACGATCTGCTCCACCTTCGCCGGCGGCTCGCCGGAGGCAGCTTCCTGCCCCTTCGAGCAGGCCGAGAGCGCTGAGAGGGCAAGCGCCCCGACCAGTAGAACCGGGACGATCCATCGCCTGCTCCCCTGCATGACCGTTCCTCCTGTGCGCATGTGTGTGGCGTGGGCCGTAGCCGTGCGGATCCGATTCCGTTCGTTTTCATAGGGGCCGTGGGGACGCCTCATGACTGCTCCTGCGGCTGTGCCGTGATGAGGGTCGAGTCGGCGACCGCCACCTGCCGAGGGGCGACCTCGGGAAGGACGATCACCCGCTGCGTCTCCTCGTCCGCAACCGGCGCAGCGAAGGCGCTGGACCCGAACCTGAGGTAGAGGCTCGGCAGGACCACCATGGTGAGCAGCGCCGTCGAGACCAGGCCACCCAGGATCACCACCGCGGCGGGATGGATGAACTCGAGGCCGGCGACGGGGCCCCGCAGCACGATGGGAAGGAGCGCCAGCGCCGTCACGACCATGGTCATCACCGTCGGCGCCAGGCGCTCCCGGGAACCACGCACCACGAGGCCCTCGCCGAAGGGCATGCCGTCCTCGCCCTCGAGCTGGCGGTAGTGACGGATGAGCTGGATCACACCGCGACCCCCGATGGCGAGGACTGCGAAGAACCCGGCGATGGAGCCCAGCGAGATGGATCCACCGTTGAGGGCTGCCCCAACCAGGCCGCCCACGAGGCACAGCGGCAGCACGAGGTAGGCCAGCGCCGCCAGGCGCCAGCTGCGGTAGGCCGCCTGCAGCAGCAGGAAGACCATGATGGCTGCCGCGATGCCGAACTCGACCAGGCGAAGCTCGTTGCTCTGGCGGACGGCGGAGTCGGCGATCAGCTCGGCGTGGTACTCGTTGGGCATCGCGAGGCCGGCGAGTGCGGACCTGATGTCGGTCGACACTGCGTCGAGCCCACGACCCTGCAGGCCTGCGGTCACGTCGATGCTGCGCTTGGTGGCGTCGTGGGTGATGACGCTGGCGGTGTTGGTGATGCGGACGCTCGCCACGTCGCCCAAGCGCACGTGGCTCCCGCTCGGCGTGTCGATCAGGAGGTCCTGGATCCCGCTCAGGCTCGCCCGGGCAGCGGCATTGCCCTTGACGACGACCCCGAACACCTTCTGCGCCTCGAAGATGCTGCCGACCTCGATGCCCTGAAC
>DASPZW010000437.1:0-7003 GCA_035636055.1 Actinomycetota bacterium | reverse complement strand
CGATTTGGGCCGGGCAAGCCGGCTCTTCGCCACTGCCCACGAGGCCGACCAAGCCGGGCGGGTGGCCTGGGACCGTCTCGTCGGGGTGACCTCCGCCCTGCACGCGCTCAGCGCACAGGCGAAGGCCCCCCCGCCGTCGGCCGGTGCCGCAACGATCAACCCCCTGCGGGGTGTTCCCTCACGAGGCGTCGAGCATGTTCTGGAACAACGGCATCATCCCCCTCGACACCGTTTGCATCGTGTACGCAGAAACGCTCGTCGAGGTTCACGGGGAGCCCGTGAGCGTTCTGGAGCCGGTCCCCTTGTTCAAGCCCAGCACCACCGATACCAAGGGCAAACCGAAAGAGGCGCAGTCGGGTCGACCCCGAGGATGACGAGGCCATCCCGCCCGAGGTCTGGTGCAGGCCCGGATCCGCCGCGCACAGGCAGTCGGCGACGAGGGGATCAGGCTCCAGGCCGACACGGCACAGAATCTGCGCGTGCGCGGCGTCAGGGTGATCGACTTCGGGAACAAAGTCTTCGACAAGTTTGGCGGGACCATCACCGACATCGACATCGAGACGGACCACGCTCTGATGTGACGAGATCGCCCGGCGGCAAGTTCGATCAAGCCTTCAAAATGCTGAACGACCCGAGGGTCAACCCGGCCCGCAAACCGTTGGCTGTCTACGGATCCGGCTACTCCGCCCTGGCCGCCAAGAAAGCGGCGGAGGATGGTATTCCGGTCTTCACGAGTGAGGACGACCTGGTCAGCTGGCTGCTTGGGCTCCAGCAGTAGGCATGGGTCCCTCCTACTACCTCGTGACGCTAAATCCCGTCAGCCGGGACGACGTCCGTGCCTTCATCCTGGAGCAGGGAGGTGAGTTGGATCCTGACGGGTACTTCGATGGCGCTTTGCCCGACCCAGACTGAAGGCTCTCGGTCAGTTGGGCAACGAATGACAAGGTGGACTCCATCCTGGGCGCGGTTTCTAGGCCCTGACCTGCACTTATAGGTTCAGGCCGGCCGCAATCTCGGAAACTCAAGCTAGGTGGAGTGACCACGGCAAGTGGTCGGCTTGTTTCCTCCCCAGTGCTGGGCACTGTAAGCCCTGCCGTCTCCCGGGTGAGGTCAGGAGGAAATAACGCGTATACGCGTCATAGGCTCCTGACCTTGGTAGCCTGAGTGCTGGAGGCAGATCGGCCGTGGCTTTCCGGGCCGTGAGCCACGAAGAGTGACCACTAAGAGTGAGTGGGCAGCCGGAATCGGGCCCGAACTCCCTCAAAGTGGATGGCCACCTCGTAGAGGAGGTTGTCCACGCCAGCCTGATGGCAGCGGGCTTTGATGCCGCAGGCGGCCAGGTACTTCTCCACCGTCGCCCGGCTGCATCCCACGTCGGCCGCGATCGAGGAGGTCGACATGCCGCCCTCCACGTAGGCGGCCCGCTCCTCACCGCGGACCACCTGACACAAAGGTTGGCGGAACGAACGAGCCATGCCGATCGCCCGGGAGTGTGGGTGCTCGCTCGGCACGGTGCGGGCAGCCGTCCGGCGCCTCCATCTCGAAGACCTTGCTCCTCACGTCCGGCCCCCCGCTCCTCCCTGTGCCTCAGCCGAAAACCTGCGAACCCTGTATGTCGATCAAGCTATGTCGCTGGAATCCATGGCCAAGGCGTTGGGCACGAGCCGACGAAGGTCCGTGCCGATCTCAGTCGTTTCGGGATCCGACCCTATCGTCGGCCCGGCTTCCGCGAGACCGACGGAGCATGGGCGGACTGATCGACCGGGGGGCTCTTGCCCGACGGCGACCACAGGAGCTTGACGGCCTGATCGAGGAGATCACCCTGGACGCCTCCCGACGGCTCAGAAGCAGCGCGCCGAAGCCCGGCGTTGAAAGACCATCAGGGTCCCACCGGGGCGAACACCGCCACCGGTACCACGCACTCCTCGAGGGACGTTCCGCCATGAGCCCAACGGGCACGGCTCCCCCGCCCCCACCGTGGGCTCTCCCGAAAACCATGATCGGCCAGCACGACGAGGGGAACCGAGGCTGGCACCGCCGCCAGGGTGGGCAGCACCCGGCGCTTCAGCCCGGCGGCCGCCTCGTCGAGCAGCCCCGCCAGCTCCACCGAGGAGCGGTGCAGCATCTCATCGACGCCCGTGGCAACCGCCACCGAGATGGCCGGCCCTCTGGCCCAGAGTTCTCGCAGGGCTTCTGGCGAGTAGTGGCGTTCCACCCCGACCAGAGCGTTGGACTCGTAACCGAGATGGGGGAACGGCATACCCACCTCCGCGGGCGAGCCCGGGCCGGCGCCGGCGGGCACGGGGCGACCGAGGTACAGCGCCGCAACGGCCTCGGCCGTGCGGGTCGGCTCGGCCACCACGGCCCAATGCTGGCGCCATGGCCGCCCGCCCAGGGCAGAGGACACCTCGTCGCGGAGCTGGTGCCACAGGTCGGCCCGCATGGCGTCCACCAGGAGGGTCGCAACCCGGCCGTGCGCGGCCAGGAGGGGCTGGAGAACGCTCCGGCCCACCTCCCAGATGCGCAGGCTCCCGGCGAACCCCGCCGGCTGGTGCGTGACGAAGGCTTCCTCGGCCTGGCCCGTCAGGCGGCCGGCGGCGCCCGACACCGCCTCAATCGCTTCGGAGGAGACGAGGCTGCCGCCCACCGAGGCAAGCTCAGCCCGGCTCAGCAGCCCGGCAATTGGGGCGACATGCATCGGGTAGATCTCCTCGACCAGTTCCCGGCACGAGGTGCCGGAGAGGCGGCTTTCCACCTCGGCCAGGTGCGCCGCCGCCGACAACAGGTAGCCCAGGGCCTCCAGCTCGCCCGCGTTCAGCAGGGCATGTGCCTCGGCGAGGTGCTCGGGAGCGAGATCCGGGAGGCGCCGGGCGAGCTGCCAATCGGCACGCAGCCTTCGGGTCAACTCCTCGGCGGACAACCGAGCGGGATGGCGGAACAGGCGCTCGCCCGCCAGGGTGGCGGCCACCTCGGCACCGGTTGCGTCGGAAAGGCGCAGCGCTGCGGCCATCTGGTCGCCCAGCAGGCTCTCGGAACCCAGCTTCGCGTCCAGCAGCCTCAGCTCCGCAAGGGGCCCCGGCTCCTTCACTGCCGCGTCGGCGGCTGCCGAAAGCGCCGGTCCCTCGGCAAGCAGCGCCGGCGGGAGCCATGCCGGGGCGCCGGCCCGGGGTGCGCCGTCAGAGGCTTTGCCCCCGCTCCACCAGGCCGCCAGCCAAAAGCCCTCCACCGGCCGGTCGGTCGGCAGGAGCGCAGCAAGCCGGGGAAAGCGCTCGGCCAGGAACTGGACGGTTGCCCCCGCAGCTCGACGCCGCGCGGCCTCCGGCCCGTCGACGCCGGGGAACCCGCCCGGTCCATCGGCGCCCTCCGCCACGTTCGAGCTGTCGACAATCTCGAGATAGCTGCCCGAGGGCAGGTCACCGCTCGGGTCGACCCAGGCCGAAAGCAGCTCGAGCAGGCGCCGCTTGGGGTAGCGGCGGCCGATGAGGTCCTCCCTGAGCGCTGCCAGGTCCCGGCGGACGACGAGCTGACTGCCGCCGAGGACGTCGTGCACGACCGAGCTGAGGCCTCCCTCAAGGAGGTGGGCGAGCGCCAGCCGGTCGGCCTGGTCGGGATGGGCCATCAAGGCCAGGAGTTGGCGAAGATCGCCCGCCAGCTGGTCGCGCCCAAGGCTGGCCAAGTCTTCGCCCGCCGACTCCAGCCGGAGACGGTGCTCGTCGCGGCTCAGCTCGGCGAGGTGCTCGGCCACCCCGCGCTCGGCCACGGCGGCAATCGCGTCGAGGTCGGCGTCGACAGCTCTTTGGCCGAGAGCGAACCCGCACGCACAGCGGGGCTTCCAGGACAGCTCCGCCTCCACCCGCCGGTTGCAGGAGGTGGGCACGGCTGCGGACAGAGCGCGGTCCACCCTCAGGAGGTCGTCGGGGACCGAGACCGCCTGGATCCTCGCCAGCGCGGCCAGCGCCCGGTAGGCGGGTCCGGCGCGGAGGGCGTCGACATCGCCGGCTCGGGACGACCCGTAGAACCGGTCGTGAGCCTCGCGGTACGTGGCAACGTATCGTTGCCGGAACTCGGCCAGCGCGTCGACCAGTTCGCCCACGCGGTCTTCGGCTGCCAGCGACAGGACCTCGTGCACCCGGAGCTTCGCCGCGTCCCGCAACCGAACGAGCGGCGCCTCCGCCGGCGGGAGCACCAGGTCCGGGTGGGCAAGATAGGCAAGGGACTGCTGCACCCGGGGCAGCGCCTCGCGGAAGAACCGTCCCACGGCCCCGACGCGCCGGCTTGATGCGGCCAGGGCCTCGGCGTTGGCCGCAAGCTCGGCGAGGCGGGTGAGCCCGGGGACCGGCGGAAGCTCAGGATTGGTCGCCTCGACCGCAGCAGCCACCACCGCCACATCGTCGGGGACCGTCCCGGTGGCGACGTCGTCGAGCGTGGGGCTCTCCGCCAGCGCCGCCAAGCCGCGTCGAACCTCGGCCAGCTCCTCCTTGCGAGTCGCCATCCAGGCGCGTGCGCGCTCCCAGGCGGCTCGCTGGACCGAGGAGCTCCAGGACTCCAGCTCGCCGAGGCCGACCACCGGCGCCAGCTCCTCGAGGGCCGAGCGAACCGGGGGCTCCACAAGCTCCCCGGCGCTCAACCGGTCGGTGGCTCCCACGGAGGCGAATGGGTCCGTCAGCGGGCGCCGGCCACGCGTTGCCTCGAGCAGCCCCGCCTGTACACACGCATTGAGCATGATCAACGCTTCGGCCTCGGTGAGGCCCACCGGCCCCTCGGCCAGCGCCTGCACGACGGCCGGCGCCGGCACGCCGTCGGGATCCGCGACGAGGCGCAGCGTTTCCGACACGGCAGGGCTTCGGGCCGGGTCCGGCGCGACCACCCACGCCTCACCCCGGCGGCGCACCAGCCCCATCGGCACGAGGTACCCGGTCAGGAGCGGCCGCAGCTGGCTTCGGTCCGCGGCGGCGGTGGTGATCCGCTGTTGTGGGATCACCTCGACGATGAGCTGGCGAACTCGCGGTGGCGGGGGTGGATCGCCGAGAGCAGCGGCTCGGCGAAGTTGGCGAGCAGCCGGTCGAAGGCCAAGCCGGCTAGCGACGGGAGGTCCA
This sequence comes from Actinomycetota bacterium, assembly GCA_035636055.1. Classification (GTDB taxonomy): domain Bacteria; phylum Actinomycetota; class CADDZG01; order JAHWKV01; family JAOPZY01; genus JAOPZY01. The sequence goes on along the minus strand of DASPZW010000437.1, from coordinate 1,907 downwards.
CGGGAGCAGCACCCCCGCCCGCCGCCAGGATGCCCCCGAAGTAGGACCTGCGGAGCAGCTCACGCGCGCGTGCCGCATCGCCCTGGGCGGAGCGCTCGAGGAGGTCGGAGAGGCCGCCGGCCTCGGTGTGTCCCTCCACCTTCGCCTGGGTGAGCACGACACGTCGCGCGTGCAGCTCGAGGGCCGACTCCGAGTCATCCGGCCCCAAGGCGCACGGAGCCCAGATCGCCACGCGCCCAGTAGCCTCGGCCACCGCCCGGGCTTGCTGGCCGAGATCGTCCCTTCCCCCGCCCTCCCCTGCGAGCTCTGGCTCGCCAATCAGCACGGCCCCCTCGGCGCCGATGGAGCGGGCCTGCGCAACGAACTCCTGCGCATCGGCGACGGTGAGCTCCGGCACGCGGACGAAGGCGACCAGCAGGCGACGCAAGGTGTTCTGCCACAACAGCTCACGGCGCGAGGGCCCGACGTCGGCAAGGAGCTGGAGGGGTAGCGCCGGTGAGGAGCCCATGTCGATGAGGGTCCTGACAACTCGCCGGTCGCCCGGAGCGAGCTCAGCGCGCGCTTGGGTCATCCGGGCCAGGGCGGTCTCGGCGGCATTCGCCTCAAGCTCAACCGAGTAGACCGACGGCATGCCCGGCTTGGCGACAACGTAAGCCCCCCGGGCCGCGAGTGGGCGCAGCACCGCCTCCTCGAAGAATGCGAGGTTTGCCCCGGGGTCGAGGCTGCTCACGCGGGCGAGGAGGAGATGGGCAAGTTCCCGGCCGCTGCGGGGGCGTTCGAGCGGAGAGGCGGCCAGCAGGCAGAGGAGCTTGGTCGCCTGCAGGCCCAAGGCGGCGTCCCGCGGCTCGGGGAATACCTCGTGCACTGCCCGCTCCCAATAGGGGACGACCGCCTCTGCCAGCCTCCTCGTCTCGCTGCGCTCCCGGAGGCGCCCGCGGAAATGGTCGAAGACGCGGTCGGGGGTGAGGAGGTCCAGGTACCCGCGGCCCTGCCAGGCGGGGATCCCCGCGGCGGCGTCGCCGATCATCTGGCGGCAGATGAAATCGACCACCCCGCGTTGCTGCGAGAAGACGAAGCGGAGGCCCTCCAGCAGCGAAAGGGTGCCCGGGTGCACCGGGTAGCAGCGAGCGAACCGCTCCAGAGGTACGTCCCACTGGGGGAAGGCGGACTGGAGCGTGCGGTAGGCCTGCTCGATCAAGCCCTCGGCCCCGGGGCGCAGCCGGAGGAGGCGTCCACGAACAAGGTCTTCGACATGGCGCATGGACAGGCCAAGGGTGCGGTAGCGATCACGGACGCGGGTGAGCTCCCGCTGGCTCACGTTGGCGACCTCCTCGATGCTCTCCTGCAACGCGGCGACCACGACGACCGGCCGGCCCATCGCCCATTCGCCCAGGAACTGAAGGAAGCGCAGATCCTCGACGAGGGCGGTGGCCTGCTTGGCCCGGAGGAACTCGCTCAGCTCGTCGAGGACGACGAAGAGCGTCCCTCTCCCCGCCTCTGTCGCCGCCGATAGGAGCGATTCCCACGCGGCGCGCCGGTCGGTGCCCGCGGAGGACTGCTCAGGCTCGCGGCCGAGCGCAGTCCAGGCCCTGCCGAGAGCGAGGTCTTCCAAGATGGCGCCCGATCGGTGCTCGACCAGGGGGATCGGGACGGCAAGGGCGGGGCGAAGCAGCTGCGCTCGCCGCACGATGTCGCGATCCCACCCCGCCGGCAGGTCGCGCTGCGGCTCGGACATCAGCTCGGTGAGGGCGGCAAGGAGGTGAGACTTGCCCGATCCGAAATGGCCCACAAGGAAGAACGCCCCGCCCCGGGAGCCGCCCCGGGAGCCGTCCCGGGCACCCCCGGCGGCGTCCAGGACGGCGGAGAGCGCCGTGAGGACGTCATCGGTGAGGACCAGCTCCGAGAGC
>DASPZW010000436.1:0-3304 GCA_035636055.1 Actinomycetota bacterium | reverse complement strand
GCAACGGGTGGGGTTCGGCGCCGCCCGCAACGCCGGCATCCTCCAGGCGCGGGGACGCATCGTCGTCGTGGCGGACACCTCCGTCGAGCCGACCGGCGACGCCTTGTCGCCGTTGGCGGCGATCCTTGCCGAGCAGGACGGCGGCCACACCGTGGGGATGGCCGGCCGGTGGGGGCTGCGGTCTGCGGACCTACGGTCGTTCGAGGAAGCGACCGAGGGGGAGGTGGACGCCCTCCAGTCCTACTGGATGGCCTTCCGGCGAGCCGGCGCCGGCCCCGACCTGCTGTTCGACCCCAAGTTCAAGTTCTACCGAAACGCCGACATCGACTACTCGTTGCGGTGGCGGGCCGCCGGTCACCGGCTCGTGGCCGCCCCGATGCCGCTGGCGCGCCACGCCCACCGGGAGTGGGAGGCCCTCAGCGAGGCCGAGCGCGACCGCAAGAGCCGGGACAACTTCGCACGGCTGCTGCGAAGCTGGCGGGGTCGCACCGACCTGCTGGGTGGGAGGGTCTAGCCAGGCGGTGAACGGCTACGAGGTCCTGGGACCCGTCGCCGAGGGCGGTCGCGAGGGGGGCAGCGCCGTCCGGGCACGGCGGCTTGCCGATGGGGCCGAGGTCGTCCTCAAACGCCTAGCGCAGGGCGGGAGCCCCGGCTGGCTGCGGAGTGTGGCGACCCGCGCCAAGGCCGTCGCCGCCCTGGGGCACCTCGCTCTGCCCCGCATCTTCGAGGTCACCGAGGGCGCCGACGAGGTCGTCATCGTCATGGAGTACGCCCGAGGGGGATCGCTCGCGGACCGTCTGGCGGGGGGCCGGGTGCTGCCTGCCGGCGTGGTCGGGGAGGTGTTTGCCACCCTGGGCGAGGGCCTGGAGGCCGCCCACCGGGCCGGGATCCTCCACCTGGATCTCAAGACGTCGAACATCCTGTTCCGGGCCAACGGGGACCCCTTCCTGTCCGACTTCGGGCACGACCGCCTCACCGAGACGACCGGGCAACCGACGCCAGGGCGTGCCGCGTACCTCGACCCCGTCGTCGCCGGCGGCAACCCCCCGGACGCCCAGGGCGACCTCTACGCATTGGCCGCCATGGCGTACCAGGCACTGAGCGGGAGCCCGCCATTTGGGGGCGACAGCGTCGTGGAGGTGGCCGACGCCGCCCGGCTGGGTGCGGTCCGCCCGCTGGCCGAGGCCGCCACGGAGGTACCGGCGGCGCTTGCCGCCATCGTGGAGCGGGCGCTGGCGCCCAACCGGGAACGCCGCTACAGCACGCCTCAGGTCTTTGCGGACTCCCTGCTCCCCGGCAGCCCAGCGCCGGAAGCCGTGGCCGGCACCGAGGGACCCTCGGTTGCACGCAAGGTCGTGCGAGCGGGGGCCGTGGGGGCCGGGCCCCTCCGGCCTGGGGTCGTGGGGGCCGGGGAAGTGGGGGCCGGGGCCGTAGTGCCTGGGGAAGTGGGGGCCGGGGCTGCGGAGCCGGACCGGCACCGGCCGACCGGCGCATGGAGGCCGTTCGGGCTCCTGGCTCTGGGCCTGGTGACGGTCCTTGCCGCGGTCGTGGCCACCCCTCCCCTCCTCCATCGAACCGGGACGAAGTATGTCGTGACGGCGCCGGGGCCGGTCGCTCCCCTGCCGAGCCCGAGCCCGACCCCGACTCCCAGCGCGAGCCTGTCCGACCTTGCCCTCGTCCAGGCCTCGGTCGTCCCCACGGCGACGGTCGTCTCGCCGTCGCCCAGCCGTGTACCGCCCCGGCCCCCACCGCCGAAACCGGCACCCAAGCCTGCCGTCGTCGTCGCCCCCATGACGCATCCGGCACTTCCTCCCGCTCCTTCCGCCGCTCCGCCTCCGAAGGTGCTCCCAAGCCCGCAGCCGGTCCCCCCAGCCCCGCTCCCCCCGAGAGGCCAGCGGATCGCCTTCACAGGGACCAGGGACGGGAGGCCCTCCATCTATGTCACCGACGTGACGGGCAGCGTCGTTATCCGGCTGACCAACAGCCCGGCGGGCGAGGACGCTCAGCCCGTGTGGTCGCCGGACGGCACGCAGATCGCCTTCACGAGCACCCGGGACGGGAACCGGCAGATCTACGTCATGCACGCCGACGGGAGCGGCCAGCACCGCCTCACGACGGGGTCCGCCAACCACTACGACCCCACCTGGGACCCGACCGGCGCCTCGATCGCCTACGTCAGCGACGAGAGCGGCACGCCTGCGATCTTCAGGACGGATGCGACTGGGGCCGGCAGCGGTACCTACGCCGGGCCTGCGCCGGCGAGCAACGTTAGCGCCGCCTTCACGCAGCCGTCGTGGTCACCGGACGGCAAGACATTCGTCGCGACCGACCAGGCAGGAGCGACGCGAATCGTCGCCTCCTGGGACGTCACCGGGGGTGGGTTCCGGATCCTGACCCTCCCCCCAGCAGCCGGGTGCGACGACCCGGCCTGGTCGCCCAACGGGTCGAAGATCCTCTACGCGAGTGGCTCGCCCAGCCAGGTGTGGACGATGGCAGCGGACGGGTCGGGCGCGACGGCGTTGACGAGCGGCTCCTCCAACAACCGGCGGCCAACGTTCTCCCCGGCAGGTGACCGCATCGTGTTCGTGAGCGACCGCCTCGGCGTCCGGCAGCTCTGGTCGATGCGGACGGACGGCAGCGGTCAGGCGCTCCTCGTCAACGTCGCTGGCGAGGCTTACGACCCGAGCTGGGGGTAGCGACCCCGGAGGGCCTTGCTCATGCGGCGGGCGACGGCCGCCGGGTCCTGCGCCTCGGTGAGTGCCCGGACCACGGCCACCCTCACCGCCCCCGCCTCCAGCACGCCAGAAAGGGTCACAGTATCGATCCCCCCGATCGCGAAGAACGGTTGGGCAGCGTGCCCGGCGGCGAAACGGCAGAGGTCGGTGCCGACGGCCGGACGGCCGGGCTTGGTTGGGGTCGTGTACACCGGGCCCACCGCGATGTAGTCGGCCTCCGACGAGGCGGCGGCCAGGATCTCCGGCTCGGTATGGGTGGAGAGCCCGATGAGCGCCCCCGACCCCATCTGGCGCCGCGCCTCCGCCGGCGAGAGGTCCTGCTGGCCCACGTGCACCCCGTCCGCCTCGGCCGCAATGGCGAGGTCCACCCGGTCGTTGACGAAGAAGAGGGCTCCGAACTCCAGCGTACGGCGCCGGGCGACCGCTGCGAGGGCGAGCAGGGGGCGGGCCTCCAGTCCCTTGTCCCGCAGCTGCACGATGTCGACGCCCGCCTCGAGCACCCGGGGCAGGAACTCGTCCAGCGGCCCGGCGGGAGGCTCGCCCGGCGTGACGAGGTACAGCCGGGCAGC
>DASPZW010000435.1:0-5940 GCA_035636055.1 Actinomycetota bacterium | reverse complement strand
CGCCCCACCGGCCCTGGATTGGCCTCGCCCTCTTGGCCTGCTGCACGAGGCCGGCCAGGACGTCTGCGTGATCCTGACACCCACCGCCGCAGCATGGCTCGACATCGGCCAGCTCGAGGAAGCGACGGGCCATGCAGTCCGCACCCGGCCCCGTCTGCCCACCCAGCAGGACGAGCTACCACCCGCGGATGCCCTGCTGGTGGCCCCGGCGACGTTCAACACCATCAACAAATGGGCCGCCGGCATCAGCGACACCCTGGCCCTGGGTCTCCTGAACGAGCTGCTCGGCGTCGGGATCCCCATCACGGTCGCCGTCTTTTGCAAGTCGACCCTCACCACGCACCCGGCGTATGCATCCAACGTCCAGCGACTACGTACGGCCGGCGCAACCGTCCTTGAGGGCAACGAGTCCATACCGACCGTTGACGGCGGGTTCTCGTGGGAGCCGTTGATCGCGCAGGTGATCCGAAGCTCTGGTCACGGCCCGAACGGATGATGGGTCTTCCCACGTGGATGGAGTCGGTTTCGGGACTTCGCCAGAGGCTTGGTGACTTTTCGTTCGCTGCGAACGAATTTCCACCAAACTTCCGAGATCCCTACCGGGCTGACAGCCTCCTGCTCAGTTCGGCTACCAGGTCCTCGTCCGGCACGGTGGTCTGCTCGCGAGTCGCCAGGTCCCGGAGGGTCACCGTGCCCTGCTCCTTCTCCTTCGGCCCCCGCAGGACGGCGAAGGGGATACCGCGGGCCGAGGCGTAGCCGAGCTGCTCGCCCATGCGGTCGTCGCCGAGGTAGACCTCGGCCGGGATGCGGGCGGCCCGCAGTTGCCCTGCCAGGCCGAGTGCGTGGCCTCGGGAATCCGCGTCCCACACGGCCAGCAGCACCCTGGCGGGTGAGACCACCCCTTCGTCGGCTGCAGCGACCAGGGGGATGATCCGCTCGATGCCGAGCGATCCTCCGGCAGCGGGGATCTGGCGACCGGCGAACATCCCGATGAGGCCGTCGTAGCGGCCGCCGGAGGAGATCGCCGACGTGGAGCCCTCCATGTAGACCTCGAAGATGGGGCCGGTGTAGTAGCTCAGCCCGCGCGCCAGCAAGGGTGAGAACGCGATCCTGCCCCCGCTGACCAGCGGCCCGACCAGGTCGATGAGGCGGTCCACCTCGTCGAGGCCGGCCCGGCCAGCCTCAGAGGACGCGAGCTGCCGCCGCAACTCGTCCTCGGGGCCCGAGACACCGGCCAGGAGGGAAGTCGCCGCCTCGAGGCCACGCTCGCGCAGCTCGGCGGCGACTCCCGATCCACCGATCTTGTCGAACTTGTCGAGCGCCGTGAGGACGTCCGTCTCCCGGGCCGGGTCGACGCCGAAGGACTCGATCAGGCCCCGCAGGACCTTGCGGGAGTTCAGCCGGACCTCGAAGCCCTTCAGCCCCACGGCCGACAGGGCCTCGGTCAGCACGAGGATCGCCTCGGCGTCGGCGAGCCCGAACTCCGGCCCGACGATGTCGACGTCGCACTGGTAGAACTCCCGGAACCTGCCCCGGCCGGGCCGGTCCGCCCGCCACACGGGGGCGACCTGGTAGCGCTTGAAGATCTTGCCGGTGCGGCCCTGGTACTCGGCGACGACCCTGGCCAGCGGCACGGTGAGGTCGTAGCGCAGGGCGAGGTCGGCCTCCTCCCCTGCCTTGGCGCCGCGCTGGGCGACCTTGAAGATCAGCCGGTCGCCCTCCTCGCCGTACTTGCCTTGGAGGATCTCCAGCCGCTCGATGGCGGGCGTCTCGATTGGCGCGAAGCCATACGACTCGAAGACGGCCCGGACCTGGCCGAAGACCTTCTCCCGGGCCTTGACCTCGCCCGGGAGGAAGTCCCGCATCCCGGAGGGCGGCTTGGTGTTCGCAGTGTCCATGGTCGGCAGGGCGCCCGTCGGGCGCTTAGGTGCCCGTCTCGGCGACCGGGGTGAGGTCGATGAGCCGCGAGAGCTCCAGGTGGATGCGCGACCCGCTCCGGGGCAGGCCCTCGAAGCCTCGCCACAGCAGCGTCAACAGGTACGTGACGACGGCGGACCGCTCCAGTTCCTTGGTTTCCAGCCACCAGGCAACCACCGACTCCACCCCACCCAGCAGGACGTGGGCGTAGACGGGGGCGCCCTCGGGAGACAGGTCCGCCTCCCTCAGCACGGCGCCGATCGTTTCGGCCAGCCCGTCGGCGATCGTGCTGCGGACCTCCTTGAGACGGTCGACGATCCCCGGGTCGAGCTCCGCGGAGGTCTCCGCCAGCAGATGAAAGGCCTCGGGATTCTCCTCGGCGAACCGGAGGTAGGCGTCGATGCCACGCCGGAGGGCGTCCAGGGGGTGCTCGGCCTTGGCCATCGCCTCGCCGAGCTTGCGCATCATCGACTGGAGGTGGTCGTCGAGGACCTCCATGTAGATCTCGGCCTTGCCGCCCTCGAAGTGGCGGTAGAGCATGGGCTTGGTGACCCCCGCCAGGCGCACGATCTCGGAAACCTCGGTCATGCGATACCCCTTCTCGCCGAAGACCTGCGTCGCGGCGAGCAGCAGGCGCAGGCGCCGCTCGTCTCGGGAAAGCCGCATTCGCATGGGCATAAGTTACCTTAGGTAACCCGAATGAATCACGTTTCCGGCGTGCTCCGGGGACTCCATTGCCTGTATAAGGGGTGGATGGACAAACTCCCGGCGAAGGTTCAGCAACTCCCCGCGAAGGTCCAGCGCGCCGCCAAGTGGAGCGAGTCGGCGTATCGCGAAGTCTACTCCCGCTACATCAAGCCGGTGAACGCGTACATCCTCCGGCGGGTCCGCAACCACCACGATGCCGAGGACCTGACCGCTCAGGTGTTCGTCCAGGCCCTCGACCACCTCGATCCAGCGAAGGACACCGACGAGGTGGCGTCCTGGCTGTTCACGTCCGCCCGCAACGCGACGGCCAACCACCAACGGCGGCGCCGCTACGTCGTGTCCGTCGAGGAGGTCCCCGAGCCGGCGGAGGAATGGGAGGACCCCGGCGAGGTCGTCCTCGACGAGGAGATGCTCGGCCGGGTTCTCGAAGCCATCAGCCACCTCCCCGAGGAACGTCGCAAGGCCCTCATCCTTCGCTTCGTGGAGCAACTCCCTCACGCCGAGATCGCCGAGGTACTCGGCCGAACCGAGACGTCTGCCCGAGTCTTGCTGCACCGCACGATCGCCCACCTGCGGCGAGAAGTGTCGTAGTCCCCCGTCATATTTCGCTCCGGTTCGGGGCGCTTCGGCGGATCGCGCCGGTCGGAAACCACGTCCGTGGAAGTTACTTGAGGTAACTGGTAACAGATCGGTTACCTGCGTGTCGTATTGAGTAATGGAAAGCTCATACCCTTCAGCGCAACGCGTCTACACCCATCGAGGCCTACGCACTATTTTCGATAGCCCGATCGAGGGGGGCGACGCATGATCGCCTGGATGTTCCCCGGCCAAGGTTCGCAGCGGCCCGGGATGGCAGCGGGCCTCGAAGCCTCCCGGGAATTGTTCGAGATCGCCGGGCGTATCCTCGACGTCGACCTCCGGCGGGTCTGCACGGTCATCCCCGACGCCGGCCCCAAGGGAGCGTTCCCTCCGGACCTCCTGCAACCCGCCCTCTACGCAACCTGCACCGGCGCGAGCCGTGCCCTGTCCAGCCGGGGCCTCTGCCCCGACGCCGTCGTCGGGCACAGCCTCGGCGAGTACGCCGCCCTCACCGCCGCCGGCGCCCTTGCCTACGAGGACGGTCTCCGGTTGGTGTCGCTGCGGGGCAAGGCCATGCTGAACGCGGCCCGACGCAATCCTGGTGGGATGGCTGCGGTCATCGGTCTCGACACCGCCGCCGTCCGGGAGATCTGCGAGGGCGTCGACGGGGAGGTCTGGGTGGCCAATCTGAACACGCCCACCCAGACCGTCATCTCCGGCATCGACGAGGCCCTCGCCCAGGCCGCCGAAGCCTGCAAGGCAGCGGGCGCCCGGCGCGTGGTCCGCCTCGAGGTCCCGATCCCTGGCCACTGCCCGCTGATGGAGCAAGCCGCGCTTGAGGTTGCGGCACTCCTTGCCGATATTCAAGTGAAAGAGCCGATCTGCCCGTTCTATTCCTGTGTCGATTGCGAGCCCCACTCCGATCCGGCAGAGATCAAAGGGCTCCTCGTAGCGGCAATGACGTCCTCCGTACGCTTCTTTGAAACGCTGGAGCGCATGCAGGCCGGCGGGATCACCTCCTTGGTGGAGGTGGGTCCTGCCCGGGTTCTGTGTGGGCTCGCCAGGCACTCGGTCCCCGACCTGCCGTCGGCGTCTGTTGGCAGCGATGCCGAGGCCGAGGCCTTCGGCCTGGCGGCTCTCGATGGAGCAGTGGAGCCGCACCGGACGGCAGGCGTGGCTGTCGATGATTGACCCGTTGATGAAAGGACTGAAGTGACTGAACGGAGCATTGCCCTGCAGCCCCTCCACAGCGAGCCATTGCAGACCGGTATGCCCGCCGGCCATCTCGACGAGGTGTTCGGCGAGGGCCTCTCGATGGACGAGCGGCTGGTCGTCTCCCCCTGCGAAGGAGCGCTGCGGGACCGCCGGGCCAGGGAGGGCGACTACGTGTGCGCCGGTGACGTCGTCGCCCGCGTCCGTGGCACCGACGGCGAACTCGTCCCCGTGCACTCCCCGTTCGCCGGCTGGGTGATGGGCTTCCTCGTGCCGCACGGCTCCCCCGTGAGGAGAAGAGAACCGGTGCTGTGGCTCCGGAGGCTTTAGAGAGGATGCGGGTCTCGATCCGAGGCATCGGCAAAGCCGTCCCCGACCGGGTCGTCACCAATGCGGAGGTAGCACATCGCCTGGGCCACGAGGCGGACTGGATCGAGTCGCGCACCGGCATCCGGGAGCGCCGCTACGTCGGGGAAGGCGAGTCCACGGCGACGCTCGGCCTCGCCGCCGCCCGCCAGGCGCTGGAGCGGGCCGGGATGACCCCCGCGGACATCGACTGCGTGGTGGTCGGCACCTGCTCCCCCGAGCACCAGTTCCCGTCGACAGCCTGCGTGATCGCCCACGAATTGGGCATGACCAGCGCCCCCGCGTTCGACCTGTCGGCGGCCTGCTCGGGGTTCGTCTACTCCCTGGCGGTGGGCTCCTCGCTGATGAGCGCCATCGGTGCCCGGCGCGTCCTCGTCATCGGAGCCGACGCACTTTCCAAGAACCTGAACCTCGACGACCCGGTCACCGCCCCCCTCTTCGGCGACGGAGCAGGGGCGGTCGTCATCGAACTGGACGACACCGCGGAGCCCATGCGCTTCTCGCTGGGTGCCGACGGCGCCGGCGGGGAGCACGTCTTCATCCGGGCCGGTGGCAACTACCAGCCCTCCACGCCCGAGACCCTCGCCGAGAACCTGCACTGCATGAAGATGTATGGCCGGGAGGTCTACCGCAGCGCGGTGCGGACGATGACCGCGCTCGGGGCCGAGATGGGGGCAGGCGGCTTCGACCTGCTGATCGCCCACCAGGCCAACCGGCGCATCCTGGTCGACTGTGCGGCGGCCCTCGACGTCGACATGTCGAAGGTCTACATGAACATCGACCGGTACGGGAACACCTCGGGCGCCTCGATCCCCGTCGCGATGTGCGAGGCGTGGGAAACGGGGCTGCTCTCCCCCGGCGACCGCCTGCTGCTCCTCGCCTTCGGCGGCGGCTACACCTGGGGAGGCGCCATGATCCGCTGGAACCTCCCCTCGCCGGCAAGCGTCAACGGAGCCGCGAAAGAAGCGTTCCTACGGGTGGGACTCCCGTCATGAGCCACCTCGAGAACCGGGTCGGCTTCGTCACCGGCGCCAGCCGGGGCATCGGGCGTGCCTCGGCGCAGGCCCTCGCCGCGGAGGGAGTCCGCGTGGCCATCGGGTACCGGGAGGACAAGGACGGAGCGGCCGGCGCATCGGCGCTGTGCCCAGGGTCGATCGT
>DASPZW010000434.1:0-2304 GCA_035636055.1 Actinomycetota bacterium | reverse complement strand
CTCTGACCTTTCTTTGAGTATAAAACGGTGTAGAACACCACTTCATACTCAAAGATTCCAGAACGACAGGCCGCAGTTAGGGCTCCCGGGCCTCGGACTCCCGGGCCTCGGCGAGCTGGCGCCACCGGTGGGCGGTGATCGACCAGGTGGGGTGGCCCCGCCAGTGGCCCGCCAGGCGCAGGTACCGCGGGGGTGCCTTCTCCGGCCGGAAGCCGGCCCGCTGGACCAGGGCGATCGAGGCGGCGTTGCCCGGTTGGATGCTGGCGCCGAGGGCCTGGAGGTGCATCTGCTCGAAGGCGTGGTGCAGGAGGAGTTGGAGCCCCTCGCCCATGAGTCCCTGCCGCACGAAGCCAGCGTGGGCGTAGTAGCTGCAGAACGCCGTGTGGAGGTGGGGTGAGATCTCGACCAGGTTGAAGACGCCGGCGATCGCGCCGTCCGGCAGGCGGCACACCAGGAAGGACTCCCCGGAGCGCCGGCCCGCGCGGCCGAGGTAGGCGGCGTAGTCCTGAGGATGGGCCGGCGGGCGGACCCACCCGGCGTGGAGGCCGCGGCTGGCCTCGACCATGGCGAGGAACTCGTCGCAGTCCTCCTGGTCGGGACGGCGCAGGAACACCCTGGTTCCCATCTCGACGACATCGAAGACCCCGCGCGGATCAGTGGGCATGTTTCTCCAACGCCGTCCGGAACTGTTCGACGACGCCGTCCCACGTGAAGCCGGCCAGGACGCGCCGGCGGCCCTGGTCGCCCATGCGGCGGGCGAGGTCCCGGTCGTCGAGGAGCCGGATGATGGCGTCCGCGGTCTCCTCGCTGTTGCGGCCGTCCACGATGATGCCGGTCTCGCCGTCGGCCACTGCCTCGCCGACCCCCCCGGCGGCTCCGGCAATCGTGGGCAGCCCGGCGGACGCGGCTTCGAGGTACACGAGGGGGAACCCTTCGGTCTCCAGGCCCCAGAAGCGTTCACGGGTGGGCATCGCGAAGATGTCTGCTCCCGCGTAGTAGCCGGGCAGGCTGCTCCACGGCACCGGTCCGACGAACTGGATCGAGGCTGCCACCCCGTGGGCCCGGGCCGCCCGTTCCAGCCGCCGCCGGTCCGGCCCGCCGCCGACGATGGTGAGGACCGTACCGGGGTGTCGCTCCGTGACCCGGGGGAGTGCGGCGATCAGCGTGGCCGGTCCCTTGCGGGCGACGAGACGGCAGGCGCACAGGATGACGGGGCCGCCATTGACCTCGGCGCGGTGGTGCGGGACGAAGCGCTCGGCGTCGACGCCGGGGCTCACGACCTGGCTCGGCGGCGGGTCGGGCAGCAGCCGCAGGATCGCCTCCTGCGTGAACGTCGAGACCGGCAGCACCACCGCGGCCTCCCCCAGTGCCCGCTGCATCAGCGGCCGGAGGAGGCGGGCACCGGCGATGAACTCGCCGCCGTGCACCGACACGGCGTACGGGATGCCGGTGGCCGCGAGGATGCGCGGGCCGAGCAGCGCGAGCGGCAGGGCACTCGCGAAGTGCACGACGTCGAAGCTCTGCTCCGCGAGCAACCGGAACACCTTCGCCCGGAAGGCAGCGGTGGGCAGCAGGGTGCCGACCGGCTCCCGGCGGACTTCGGCATCGAGCGTCCGATCCACCGCAACCGATCCCTCCGCCGCACGGGTGAGCACGACCACATCGTGGGGATCCCACCGGGCGACGATGGAGTAGATGTAGTTCTCGATGCCACCGAGCGTGGGCGGGAAATCGTTGGTGATCTCCAGGAGGCGCACGGACTGCAGAGTTTACGGCCACGGCAAGCGACCCGAAACCGGTGCCCCGCGGCGCGCTTGACCCGGGAGCCGCCAGCACCTAGGTTGGCCCGTAGTGCAGACCTTCCGCCGCTACGTGGCCGAGTTCATCGCCTCCTTCATTGTCGTGTTCGTCGCGGCGGGAGCGGTCGTCGCCGACGTCTTCCTGACCCGCACCCGCCTGACCGACTCCTTCGGCCCCCTGGGCATCATCGCCGCCTACGGGTTGGCGGTCGCCGTCGCCATGCTCGCCGTGATGCCGATCTCGGGCGCCCACGTCAACCCGGTCATCAGCATCTCGGCCTACGTGGCCAGGCGGCTGTCCCTCCAGGACACCACCGGGTACGTCGTGGCCCAGGTTGCGGGCGGGATCGTGGCGGCCTTCCTCCTGCGGGGCATCGTCCCGAAGACCGCCTTCGAGTTCGTCAACGGCGGCGTGCCGGGCCTGGCGGCGGGGATCTCGCCGCTCAAGGGCACGGCGATCGAGGTCGTGCTCACCTTCTTCCTCGCCTTCACGTTCTGGGCGGTG
>DASPZW010000433.1:0-4236 GCA_035636055.1 Actinomycetota bacterium | reverse complement strand
CGCCAACGCCGACCAGGTCCCCGGCCTCGTGGCCATGTTCCGGGAGTCGCCGGAGGCGGCCCGCCGGCTGTGCCTGCTGCTCGGGACGAGCCGGCTGTTCCACCGCAGCCTCGAGCTGCATCCCGAGGCGCTCACGGCACTCCCCGACGACGAGGCCCTCCGGCCTCGCTCCCGGGACGTGCTCCACGCGTCGGTCGGGACGGCGCTGCAGTGGCGGGGAGACACGCCGGCCCGGCGTGAGGCGCTGGCGAGGTTCAAACGGGCTGAGGTGCTGCGCATCGCCGCGGGCGGGGTGATCGGCGTGAACGGACCCAGCGACATCGCCCACGGGCTCGGCGATGTCGCGGCGGTGGTGCTGGAGGCCGCCGTCGAGACCATCAACCCGCCGGTGCCGATGGCGGTCATCGCCATGGGCCGGCTCGGGGGGGCCGAGCTTGCCTACCCGAGCGACCTGGACGTGCTCCTCGTCTACGACGGCGAGTCGCCGGAGGACTTCACGGCCGCGGAGGCTTCCGCCACCGAACTCCTCCGCTTCGTGAACGGGGCGACCCCCGACGCCGCCATCTACAACCTCGATGTCGGCCTCCGCCCCGAAGGCCGGCAGGGTCACCTCGTTCGCAGCCTCGCCGGGTACCAGGCGTACTACGACCGGTGGAGCCAGACCTGGGAGCGCCAGGCCCTGCTGCGGGCGCGCCCGGTGGCCGGCGACCCAGGCGTCGGCGCCAGGTTCATGGCGATTGTGGACGCCCACCTGCGCCGGCCGGTGACCGAGGAGGAGGTCCGGGAGATCCGGAGGATGAAGACGAGGATCGAGCGGGAGCGGATCCCCCCGCGTGAGGACCCGCAGTTCCATCTGAAGCTTGGTAAGGGCACCATCTCCGACGTCGAATGGACGGTCCAGCTCCTGCAGCTGCGCCAGATCCATGAGGGGGGCCGGTGGTCACCCGGGACGATGGCCGGGCTTGCCGAACTCGAGGCCGCCGGGGCGCTGTCGCATGCCGACGCGGTTGCCCTCACCGAGTCCTACGAGTTCTGCGAACGCACCCGCAACCACTGGTACCTGGTGAAGGGGACCCGGGGGGACTCGCTGCCGACCGAGGCCGAGCAGCTCGCCCGCCTCGCCCGCAGCCTGGGCACGACGGCCGGCGAACTCCGGGAGGACTACCGTAGGGTCACGCGCCGGGCACGCGGCGTGATGGAGCGCCTGTTCTATGGAAGGCAGGACTAGCAAGCATGGAAGGCGCACACGACCACGTCCTGCGCATCGTCGAGGACCGGGCGGTCCGGGTTGTCCAGCTCTGGTTCACCGACGTCCTCGGGATCTCGCGTAGTTTCGACATCACCCCGGGGGAGCTCGAGCGGGCCCTTGCCGAAGGCATCACGTTCGACGGCTCCGCGATCGACGGCTTCAGCCGGGTCCAGGAGAGCGACGTGCTGGCGAAGCCGGACCCCAAGACGTTCCAGCTCGTGGCGTGGCGCCCCGACAGCGAACCGCCGGTGGCCAGGGTGGCCTGCGACATCCTCAACCTCGACGGAACCCTGTTCGAGGGCAGCCCCCGCAATGTCCTGCGGCGCACGCTGGAGCGGGCGCGGGAGCTGGGCTTCTCCTTCTACGCGGCGCCCGAGGTCGAGTACTTCTACCTCACCTCCGGCGACACCGGTCCGGCGCTGGAGCCCCTCGACCACGGGTCCTACTTCGAGCTCACGGTCGCCGACAAGGCAGCGAACCTGCGCAAGGCCACCGTCCTGACGCTGGAGGACATGGGCATCCCGGTCGAGTACAGCCAGCACGAGGATGCCCCGGGCCAGCACGAGATCGACCTCCGGCACGCAGACGCCCTCAGCATGGCCGACACTGTGATGACCGTCCGCCACGTCGCCAAGGAGCTGGCCCAGGAGCGGGGCGCCCACGCGACCTTCATGCCCAAGCCGTTCGCCGCCGTCCAGGGCTCGGGGATGCACACCCACTTCTCCCTGTTCGAGGGCAACCGCAACGCCTTCCACGACCCCGGCGACCCGCACAACCTCTCGGCGGTCGCCCGCGGCTTCATCGCCGGGCTGCTGGCCCACGCCCGCGAGATCACGGCGGTGACCAACCAGTGGGTCAACTCCTACAAGCGTCTGGTGGCCGGCTACGAGGCCCCCGTCTTCGTGGCCTGGGCACGCAACAACCGCTCGGTGGTGGTGAACGTGCCCCACGTCAAGAAGGGCCGCCCCGACTCGACGCGCATCGAGTACCGGGCCCCGGACTCCGTCTGCAACCCGTACCTTGCCTTCGCCGTGATCCTCGCTGCCGGGCTCAAGGGCGTGGAGCACTCCTACAAGCTCCCGGCGGAGCTACCGGTCAACCTCTACCAGCTCACGCCCGAAGAGCTGCTCACCGAGGGCATCGTCGCCCTGCCCGGCAGCCTGGGCGAGGCGATCTACGAGGCCGAGCGCTCCGAGCTGGTGGCCGCCACCCTCGGCGAACACGTCTTCGAGTGGTTCATCCGCAACAAGAAGGAGGAGTGGCGCGACTACATCGCCCAGGTCACCCAGTGGGAGGTCGCCAAGTACCTGCCGATGCTGTAGGGAGCCGGCACGGGCATGAGGATCTTTGAGTAAAAACTGTTGCTATACAACGGTTTGTACTCAAAGTTCCGTCACCGCGAAACTCAGCTGGTCGCCACGTCGTCGTAGAGGGTGAAGCTCGGGTCCGCCGAGTAGTTGTCGTCGTGGCTCACCAGGCTCAGCGTGTAGCTGTGGCCGGCGACGATCGCGGCTGTGACCTGCGTCCAGGCGTTGGTGGTGCAGATGTGGGCCAGCGGCGTGGCCGTGGTGCCAGCGGTGTTGTCCCGGAGCGACGCGGTCGCCCAGTCGTAGGTGACGGTGTCGGGGCAGGTCATCTTGTACCAGAAGGTCAGCCTGGTGGCCCCCGCCGGCGCCGTGAACGTCTGGGCGACGGTGGAGTCGCCGTTCGTGGGGCTGGTGGCGCCAAGCATGGCGCAGGAGGTCCCCCCATGGCACCCCGACGTCGTCACCGTCTCGGAACCGCCCGTCGCCGACCAGCCGGCGAGGCCCGACTCGAAGCCACCGTTGGTGATGCCCGACGGGGGTGGCGGCGCGCTGGTCGCGATCGCCACGTCGTCGTAGAGGGTGAACGTGGGGTCGCCGGCGTAGTTGTCGTCGTGGTTGGCGAGGGTCAGCGTGTAGCTGTGGCCGGCAACCAGCGCGGCACCGCTGGACTGGACCCAGGCCCCGTTGTTGGTGCAGGTGTTCGGCAGGAGGGTGGCGGTCGTGCCCGCGGTGTTGTCGCCCAGCGTCGCGGAGGCCCAGTCGTACGTGATGGTGTCGGGGCAGGTGATCTTGTAGAAGAACGACAGCGTCCCGCCGCCCGACGGCGCCGTGAAGGTCTGAGCGAGCGACGAGTCGGCGGTGGGACTGGTGGCGCCGACCATGGCGCAGCCGGTCCCCGTGTGGCACCCGCTGCTGGTGACGGCCGTGCTGCCGGAACCGGTCCACCCACCCAGGCCGCTCTCGAAGCCGCCGTTGGTGATCCCAGACCCGGTGGGCCCGGTGGTGGTCAGCGACACCGTGGTCGAGTGCGTGGCGCTCGAGCCGGTCCCCGTGATCGTGAGGATGTAGGTGCCGGCTGCGGCGGTGCCGGCGTTGATGGTGAGCGTCGAGCTGCCGCCGGAGGTGACCGAGGTCGGGTTGAGACTGGCCGTGGCGCCGGACGGGGTCCCGCTGAGGGACAGGCTGACCGTCTGGGCGGCGCCGGAGGTGACGGCCGTGGAGATGGTCGAGGATGCGGAGCCTCCCTGGGCCGCGGTCACCGAGGATGGGCTGGCCGAGATGGAGAAGTCGTTGGTCGTGGTGGATCCGTTGAGGACGACGTCGTCGAACAGGGTGAAGCTGGGGTCACCTGCGTAGTTGTCGTCGTGGCTGAGCAGGGTGAGGGTGTAGCTGTGGCCCGCGACCACCGGCGACGTTGCCTGGACCCACCCGCTGTTGGTGGCGCAGAACCGGGGGACGGGCGTCGTTGTCGTGCCGGCGGTGTTGTCCTTCAGGGTGACCGAGGCCCAGTCGTACGTGATCGTGTCGGGGCAGGTCATCTTGTACCAGAGCGACAGGCTCGTGGCCCCCGTGGGCACCGAGAACGTCTGGGCCAGCGTCGAGTCACCGGCGGTGGCGGTGCTCGCCCCCAGCATCGCGGAGGACGCCCCCGTGTGGGAGGTCGTGCTGTTGGAGGTGGTG
>DASPZW010000432.1:0-7184 GCA_035636055.1 Actinomycetota bacterium | reverse complement strand
GGCCTCCTCGAGCTCCGTCATTGACACCGCGTGCCTAACACGCTTGTGCCGTGGAGGCCCCTCTACATGTCATCTTTGTGCAATGAACATCGATATCCGATGTGTTTTTCAAACAAAGAAGGCCACTCACACGTAACGACGGGGCCAGGCGTCAGTCGTCAGTGCCCGCACGTCGGCCCAGTCCCGTTGACTTCCAAAGGCGGCGAGCTGCTCGCCGTCGCCCACTGCCGCCCCGCCGGCGTCCACTCCTCCGGCCCGGTCGCGTGCCACTCCGGCGCCCGCACCCACGACCTCGCCCGCCGCCACGACCTCGCCCGCCGCCACGACCTCGCTGCCAAGGTGCCCGCCGCTGATGGCGCCGGGGGGACCGCCGTGTCTCCCGCCAGCGCCATGCCCGTCCGGGATGCGACCCGAGCCGGTGGGCTGCTCGCCGTCGCCGCTCGCTGAGCCCCCGGTCCCGTCACCCTGCCCGCCGCCGATCATGCGCCCTGGCCTTGTTTCTCTGTGCCCGCAGTCCCTGCCGGTGCTGGTTCCGAAGTGACGCGGGGGATGGTGACCCCGGGACGGTGCCGCCTGAGAATCCGACACACCCGCGTCCGCTCTCGCAGCTACCGTTCGAGTCTCAGCTTTTCAATCACCCTCAGTGGTCGGCCCAAGGGTCGGATGGGGCTCCGTGACCGACATGTCCGAGTTCCAGAAGTGGGGTGACCATACAGCGGTTGTTTCACCGCGGTATGCGCGGTCAGGCAGCCACTCGTTTTTCGGAGCCTCTCCTCGGCCGGGCAAGACCGCCACCCAGAGTGGCGACGGGATCCGCGGTACGCCGTCAACGGCACCCCCCAGCGGCATCGCCAACCGGCTCCAGAGCACGAGAGCCGAGAGAGTGACCCGTCAGGGGCGTTTGCGGCTTGCGTTCTGGGTGAGCTTGGACGACGGCGTGACCGTTTCGGACGGGGTGGCCCCGGTCGTCGGCAGGGACTGGTAGTTGGCCGTCGAAGGGTGGGCCTTGCCCGCTGGGCCCGCCCCGAATGCCGCCAGGATGTTCTCCGTCACCCTGGTCACGATGCGCCCGGGGCACGGCATGGCGCAGCTTGGGTCCATCCTGGGGATCCACAGCAGCGTCCCGGTCGCGAAGACGCCGGCCCCGGAGGGCGCGCTGTAGTACGTCATGTCGGCATAGTCTGCCTTGCCCTGACACACGAGCGGCGAGCGGGCCAGGACCCTGACGTTGCGGGGCCCCGGCGCCCCGGGGTCGTAGTGGTCGTATTCGGTGCCGACGACCCCCGCCAGGTGCTGGCCCGCCGTGGCGGCGGTGCCCGCGAAGATCCACGACGACGGGTCCGCGATCACCATGTCGGCGACGACGGGGTTGCACTGGTAGTAGTCGCCGATGATGGTGCTCTCGGGGTTGCTGTTGGGCGGGTAGCGCCAGGCGGCGGGGGTGACGTCTGCGTTGTTCTTGCCGTTGAGGGGGTCCTCCTTGGCATCCTTATAGTCCACCTGGCGGCGGTTGGGGCCGAGCGGGGACGGCTCGAGGCGGATGTGGCGGTAGATGGCGTTGGCCCCCAGGAACATGAGGTTGACACCGGAATCCCGGGCCGACTGCAGGCCGTTACGCATGGCGAGCGAGTAGTACTCGTCGTGACCGAGGGAGAGGAAGGCCTTGTGGTTGCGCACCTGTTCGGGGTGCTGGTGCAGGTCGATGTTCGTGGCGTAGGTGACGTCGAGGCCGAGGGACTCGACGAGGGACACGACGTGGAACTCGTTGCCGAGGAAGTCACCGGACCCGTCGCCGAGGGCGTACGGGCGGTCGAAGGACACGATGCGCGACCGGCCCGACGGACCCTGGTAGAGGTCGTAGCCGCCGTAGAGGTTGTAGGCCTGCCAGGTGGTCACGTCGCTGTCGATCAGGTAGGCGGCGGTGGAGGCGTCGTCGCGGATCGTGAGGGGGACGTAGGACTGGAACCCGGTGCTCGCGATCAGCTTGAAGAGGTACTGGCCCGGCGGCCAGTCGGCGTCCGTCTTGATCTTCAGCGACGGCTTCCAGGCGGTCTCGACCATGTTCGTGCCCGGCGAGACGGTGAACGGGGGTTGCGTGCCGCCGTGGGTGTCCGGGGAGGTCCACACGAGCCGGCCGCCGGCCCCGCCGTAGTAGCCCATCCGGTAGGCCTCGACCTTGAACGAGGGAACCGTGGTGGAAACGAGCAGGTTGACCGTCCCGCTGACGTCAATGCTCGCGCGGTCCGCGTAGCCCTCGATCTGGTGGGCTCGGGCTCGGTTGCTCAGTGCCCAGTTGCCGGTGCCGGGCTTGGCGTTCTCGGCGACGACCCAGGCGGCTGTCGGACCGTAGGGCCCAGGGGCGCCCGCCACCACGGTGGAGGTCGCCGGGTTTGCGCCGTTGGCGTTCTCCTGGTCCGACGCCGTCGGCGAGGAAGCGGGCGAGGGCGCCGGCGAGGACGAGGGTGCCGGGCTCTGGATGGCCACCGGGCGGGGCGCCGCGCCCGGCCCGATCGCCAGCCAGCCCCGAAGGGCGACGCCGACCGTCGCCAGCAGCGCCACGACCAGCAGGCCGGCGGTCCACGGACGCGGCGCCCGCCCCGGGTCCTCCGGCGGCGGGGTGAAGCTCGGCAAGATGCTCATCGACGGCACGCGAACGCGATCACGGTCAGTTCCCTATGGTTGGCCCCCCGGCCCCCGACCCCACGGCCGGGCGATTGGCACACCGTAACCCATGACGTCCCAACCTCGGGCGGGGTTCCCGCTCACAACTCCCGCGAAGCAAACCGATGCATGATGGCCCGGCCCGCTCATGATCGAGACGCTTGCAACGCCCAGACGAATCAGACCGCGATGGCGGAGGTGGCTGGCGCGCCTCGCCGCCCCCGTGTTGACCCTTGCCGTCCTGGCTGCCGGCACGGTCGGGGCGCTCTGGCCGCTCACCCCGTCGGTGGGGGGCGCACCGGCGCGCGTGACTGCCGCCCTCAACGCCCAGGGGGCACGGCAGCTGGCCGCCCTGCCGGTGCCGGACCGGGTCGGCCAGGCGGTGATCGCCACCGAGAACAGTCGCTTCTCCAAGGATTTCGGCCTGGACCCCATCAGCCTCCTCCGCACCGTGACCGGCTACTTCACGGGCAGCCGGGACACCGGCGCGGCGACGCTCGAGGTCCAGCTCGCCAAGAACCTCTACACCCCGGGCCGGCCCGGGGTCGCCGCCAAGGCAGAGCAGGTCGAGCTCGCGTTCAAGCTCGATGCGGCCTACACGAAGGACGAGATCCTGCGGATGTATCTGGCTGCCGTCTACTACGGCCACGGCTTCTACGGCCTGCCCGACGCCGCCCGGGGCTACTTCGGCGTCCGGCCCGACCAGCTCTCCTGGGGCCAGGCCAGCATGCTCGCCGGCCTGGTGCAGGCCCCGTCCGCCTACGACCCCTACGCCCACCTCGACCTCGCCCGGCTCCGGCAACGCCACGTCGTCGACCGGCTGGTGGCCACCGGGGTGCTGACCCCCGCCCAGGGGGACGCCGCCTTTGCCGAGAGACTCTCCCTCGAATCGGGCTGAAGCCGCTAGAGGAGGTGCAGCGTCTGGCCCCGGGCCAGCATGGCGACGAACTTCTCGATGCGTTGCGCCCTCGTCGCCAGGCGCTTCGCCTCCCCGACTCGGTACAGGATGGCGTAGCGGTTGGCGCTGTTGAGGGTCTTGAAGAATGCGGCGGCCTCGGGGTTGGCTTCGAGGGCTGCGGCCAGGTCGTCGGGCACGGTGGCCGTGCGGTGGGAGTCGTACGCCTGCTCCCAGCGGCCGTCGGCCTTCGCCTGCTCGACCTGGGCGAGCCCGGCCGGCTGCATCGCGCCGGAGGCGATCAGCCCCTCCGCCTTGGCGCAGTTGATCTTGGACCACCGGCTGCGGGGCCCCCGGGGGGTGAAGCGCTGGAGCCACCAGGTGTCGTCGAACGAGCCCTTCTGCCCGTCGATCCAGCCGTAGCAGAGGGCGACGTCGAGGGCCTCCTGGTACGTGACGGTGTCGATCCCGGACGCCGCCTTGGCGATCCTGAGCCACAGCCCCGGGGACGTCGCGTAGCGCTCCGCCAGCCAGGCCGTCCAGGCCGCCTGCGTGGCGAAGGGGACCACGGGAAGGCCCTGGCGCTCTTCTTTCAACCGGGAATTCCGACTAGGACTTGCGTCTTCCTCCAGCGACGAAGAGGAAGAAAAAGCTTCCCACGGATGCACAGAGTCCCCACACAGCCCAGCTCATTACCACACCGGAAGTGATCATCTCAGCAATCCCCCCTATGGACCGGACCATGCAATAGCGCCTGCCACCTGCGTACTTCGGCATACGGGGACTAGGCGATTTGGCGTAGGGAGATGATACCAGTATTTCTAACTACGAACCGTAGGCAACCGTAGTCAAATGGGACTAGTTCCGGTGGGAAATCGAGACGTTTCTCCCGACCCGTGACGCACGCCTGCCAGGAAGCGACGCAGGGGCAACACCTGCGCCGCTTCCTGCAGCTCCGAGCCCGTCATCTTCAGGTAGCGGGCGGTCGTCGTGAGCGAGACGTGGCCCAGCAGCGCCTGGACCTGGGGGAGCGCGACCCCCATCTGCACGAGGTGGACGGCGTACGTGTGCCGGAAGGCATGGGCCAGCTCGCCGGGGCGCACCGAGACGCCGGCGCGGCGAAGCCACTTCTCGACAAGGTAGTCGAGGGCCTGGCGGTTGAGGGCCCGGCCGTCGGCCCGGACGAACAGGGGGTCCGACGCTGCGGGCTTGCCAAGGCGCTCCGTCCGGTCGTCGAGGTAGGAGGCGACGGCCGCCACCACCTCGGGCGCCACCGGGATCGTCCGGCGCTTCCCGCCCTTGCCGACGACATGGAGGGTGTCGCTGCCGTTCTCCGAGCGCAACGCTCCCACCCTGGCGTCGATCACCTCCGAGGCGCGGGCGCCGGTGCCGCCGAGCAGGGCGACCAGGGCCAGGTCCCGAGCCGGCCAGGGAACTGCCTCCCGCTCGTCGGGCGTTGCGACCGTCGACACGATGCGTTCCAGCTCCGCCGCGCTGAAATAGATGTCGGCATCGCCCGAATCCGCCCGTGCGGTGGGCGTCTCGAGGGCGGCCGTGGGGTCGAGGGCGAGATGCCCGGATCGGGCAAGCCAGCGGCACCAGCCGCGCCAGGCGGCGAGCATCCGCTGCCGGGTGGCCGCGGCGTAGCCCTCCTCGACCAGGGAGGCGAATGCGGTCGCCAGGTTCTCCTCGGTGAGGTCGTCCAGGCCGAGGCGGGACAGTTCCCGCCTGACCGCAGCCAGCTTGTGGTCCTCGGGGTCCTCGGGCACCGGCCTCCCGAGGGCGTCGGCGACCCGCCGGGCGACGGCCGCCAGGTCTGCCCGGTACGCTGTCTCGGACGCTACCGAGAGCCCGCGCCGCGTCCGCGTCCGCTTGAACCGGATCCAGTCGTCGACGAGGTCTGGGAGGGCAGCACCCATGCGGTGCGACTCTAAGTCGGGACAGGGCGGAAAGCCCGGATCTCGGGCCGCGCGGTTCTTCTGATGTGCGGTATATAAGTAGTTCCATGTCCACATCAGCTCCAGACCCCGGCGGCACCCCCCTCGGCCAGCGTTACCTGCTGCACGACGTCATCGGCCGGGGCGCGATGGGGCGCGTCTACCGGGCGACCCGCCGCGACACGGGGGAGGAGCTTGCCGCCAAGGTCCTGCACCCCGAGCTGACGGGCGACGAGACGGTGGTCGCCCGCTTCGTCCAGGAGGGGGTCATCCTCACCCGGATCCGGGACCCGCACGTCGTGAAAGTTGTGGAACTCCTCGTCGACGGCGAGAACTTGGCGATCGTCAGCGACCTGGTCCGGGGCACGGACCTGCGGCGGTACCTCAATGCGAACGGCCCGCTCCCGCCCGCCCGGGTCGCCTCCGTCACGGCCCAGCTGCTTCGGGGCCTGGCCGCCGGGCACGCCCAGGGCGTGGTCCACCGCGACGTCAAGCCCGAGAACGTCCTCGTCGAGTTCCCGAACGGGGAACCCGACGGCGACCCGGTGGTCCGGGTGACCGATTTCGGGGTGGCGAGGCTGGCGGCTACCCCCGGGCTCACCCGCATGACCGGCCTCATCGGCACGCCGCACTACATGGCTCCGGAGCTCTCCGTCCCCTCCCCGGTCACCGACAAGGTGGATGTGTACGGGGCGGGCATCCTCGCATACGAGCTGCTCTGCGGCGTGACGCCGTTCGCCGAGGGGCATCCCATGGCCGTGCTCAAGGCCCACATCGAACGCCTGCCGGGGCCCATGCCAGGCCTGCCTGCCCCGCTCTGGGAGGTGCTGAGCAGGATGCTGGCCAAGGATCCCCAGGATCGGCCGGCTGCCCTCATGGCGGCGGGACAGCTCGAGGCGATGGTGCCGGGACTTGCCGGCGTTGCCCCCCTGCCGGCGCTCGCGGCGCCCCCGCCCTCGCTCCCGGTGCCCGACGCGCGGGCGACGCTGTTCCGCGAACCGCGGCCGGGTCTCGCCGACCCCGACGGCTCGCTGCCGGCGAGCGGGCGGGCCGCACCGGCCGAGGGGAGGCGGGCGCGCCGTCCCATCGTGCTCGGGGCGGCCGCGGTGCTTGCCGTCCTGCTTGCCACCGCGACGTGGGCCGTCGTGGGGCGCGGCGGCACGCCGGCCAGCGTGGAGTTCCCGCTGTCGGTGGTCGGTGGGAACGTGGCGGTGAGCCGCTCGTACTCCCTCGACGGCACCACACTGGCCGCCCGGATTCGGTTGACGAGCATCGCCGTGACCCCCACGGACGTCAGCTTCCCCGAGGTCATCCCGAAGTCCGTGGCCCGGACGGCCGACCGCCTCCGCAATCTCCAGCCCGCCCATTCGCAGGTGGTGCAGTCCGACCCGGTGCTGCTGTTCACCTTCCCCAAGGTCCAGCCGGGCGGCACCGTCGAGATCTCGTACCGGTCGACGGTCGCGGCGGACGGGCCGGCCGGCCGCCGCCTGGAGCGCCTCAAGGCCGACCAGCAGTCCGCAGAGGCAGCCTACGACCGCCAGAACGCCATCGTCGTCGCCCAGCTCCAGAGCATCTCGGTCACGCCGCCCTCGGCGGGCATCGCCCTGGGGCAGTCGGTGACGCTCACCCTCACCGGGACGCTCGACACCGGCGGGAGCGCCCCCGCCGACGCCCTCGCAGCCACCTGGACG
>DASPZW010000431.1:0-3227 GCA_035636055.1 Actinomycetota bacterium | reverse complement strand
CGATCTCCGTGTAGACGAGCTGCTGCGCCCGGTCGGGGTGAGGGATGCGGGGGAAGATGTCCTGGCCCCGCTCACCCGCGGACTCGATCATGAGATCACCCGCCCCGACGATGCGCTCGAAGAGGCTCTGGTGGTACGAGAGGTCGTTGATCCGCTCCAAGGGGATCTCCCGGCCCTGCTTGCCCAGGACGCCGGACCGGACGATGAGCCGGTCGCTCGTGAGCACGAAATCGGTCGTGCGCCATTCGGCGAGTCGCACCAGGAACCAGACGAGCCAGATCACGGCCGCGGCGGCCACTCCGAGGAGGGTGTAGGTCTGCGCCTTGCTCTTGAGCAGCAGCGTGGCGGCGATGGCGCCGGCGACAATCAGGACGGCCCAGGCCCCGAGACGGGCGAAGTACCACCAGTGCGGGTGCAGGTCGAACGAGATCCGCTCGCCGGGGTTGAGGAGCTTCCTCGGGTAGGGCACCGGCGGGTCTCAGGCCTGGGCCTGGGAGAGATCGCCGATCGCGTCGGGAAAGCGCGTGTGCAGCACGGAGTCGAAGTGCTCGGCGAGGCGCTGGTTGGTCCCGAGCATGACCATGAAGGCCTGCTTGGGGAGGACGAGCAGCTCGCAGTCGCAGACGGCGTTGGCGCGGCGGCTGTGCACGGTGTTGAGGAGCAGCGAGATCTCCCCGAAGGAGTCGCCGGCCCGCAGCCGGGCCACCTCGTCGCCGGTCTCGGCCCGGATGACGACCTCGCCGGACAGGATGATGTAGAGGGCGTCGCCGGGCATGCCTGGCTCGAAGATGCTGCTGCCGGCCCGCCAGAAGAGGTTCAGGCTCTCCCCGACGATGGCGAGAAGGCTGCGTTCGTCCAACGGAGAGAAGTCCGGAACTCCCCTCAGCATCTGGACGAGGCTGTGTGGCATCGAACCCTCTCCCCTCCGCCCACGCCCCTCACTGCCCTTGGAGCCTCGACTATCCTAAATGGCACCAGGATCGTTGTCTTCGGGGCGTTCCCCAAGGGAAGCGGGGGAGTCCCAGAGGGAGCCACAGTGTCCTACTCGCAGGTGCCGCTGCGCATCGCCCAGATCTCCGACATGCACGCCGGAGAGGTTACCTTCCAGCACGACGTGATGGCCAGGGCGATCGAGACCATCAACCGCATGCGGCCCGACGTCGTGGTGGTGGCGGGGGACCTGACGACCGCCGGCTACGAGGACGAGTACATCGAAGCCGCCGGCATCGTCTCGCAGATCGAACCCCCGAAGGTCATCATCCCGGGCAACCACGACGCCCGCAACGTTGGCTGGGTGCACTTCGAGCGGTACTTCGGCAACCGGTTCTCCCGCCTGCGCAAGGAGTTCGACCCGCTGCGGGCGGAGCGGTTGCGGGCGACGGGCTTCACGGTGGTCGGGGTTGACTCCTCCGAGCCGGACCTCGACGAGGGCCGGGTGGGCCGGGACCGCTACCAGTGGATCCGCACGCAGTTCGACGAGCCCGACGACATCAAAATCTTCGCCATCCACCACCATCTGGTCTCGGTCCCCGGCACGGGCCGGGAACGCAACATCGTCATGGACGCCGGCGACCTCCTGGCCCAGCTCACCAGCCTCGACATCGACCTCATCGTCTCCGGCCACAAGCACGTGCCCTTCTTCTGGGGGATCAACGGCATCCTCATCGCCAACTCCGGGACCTGCTCGACCAAGCGCCTGCGCGGCCTGACGCCGTCGTCGTGGAACGAGGTGGAGATCGACGCCTCGACCATCAAGGTGTTCCTCCACTACCCCGGCGGCCGCCGGGAGCTGGCGGTGATCTTCAGCCGCAAGACCCGGGCGCTCACCCGGGAGGCCTTCTACATGACCGAGGAGTTCATCTCGTCCAACCGGCTGTCGGCGGTGATCTGAACAGCTACCGGCGCATCCCCGCAGACCCGCGCGCCTGGTTCTCGGACGACGAGATCGCCAGAGCCGCCACCTACCGCCGGCCGCTCCGGCGGGTGGCGCTCACCGAGTCGCTGCTGGGGCTGACGCTCCTGGTGGTCGCCGTCGCCACCCATGTCGCCGGCGGACTGCTGCGGGTGCTGGGCCACGCATCCTGGCCCGTGCAGGTCGCCGGGGTGGTCTCGGCGATCGTCGTGGCGGGCACGCTGCTCGGCCTGCCCTTCGGGGCCTGGCGCCTCGGCTACGAGCGGCGGTGGGGCTTCGCACGCCAGACCGCTGCGGGATGGGCGGCGGACCACGTCAAGGAGCTGGCGGTCTCCCTCGTCCTCTCGAACGCCGCAGCCCTCGGCTTCTTCGGCCTCGTCCGGGCGACCCGCGACTGGTGGATCTTCGCCTGGGCGGCGGCGGCCTCGCTGTCGGTGGTCCTCGTCGCCGTGGCCCCGGCGGTGCTGGCGCCGCTCTTCAACGCGTTCCGTCCGCTGGAGGACCCGTGGCTGTCCGAGTCGGCCATCGAGCTCGGCCGGCGGGTCGGCGTGCGGATTGGCCGCGTCCTCGTGATGGATGCCAGCCGCAGGACAGCGAAGCACAACGCCTACTTCACCGGCCTCGGTCGCACCAAGCGCGTGGTGCTGTGGGACACGTTGCTGGCGGACTACGAACCGGCGGCGACGCTGGCCGTCCTGGCCCACGAACTCGGGCACTGGCGACGCCGCCACGTCCAGCGGATGCTGGCCATGAGTGCCGCCGTGATGCTGCCGGGCTTCTACGTCCTCCACCTCCTCCTCGACTCGGCCCACGTGCGCTCGTGGGCCGGCATCCACGGTGCCGCCGACCCCGCCGCAATCCCGTTCGCCCTCCTGGCGGTGTCGGTGATGCAGGCCCTCTGGTCGCCGGTGGCCCTGTGGTTCTCGCGGGCGTGGGAGCGCCAGGCGGATCTGGACGCGCTGGCACTGTCCGGCGACATGGGCACCGCCATTGGCCAGGACGCTTCGGACGTCTTTCTGCGGATGCAGCGGGACCTTGCGGTGGGCAACCTCAGCGACCTCACGCCGTCCCGGTGGGCCTACCTGCTGGCCAGCCATCCCCCGGCCGCGGAGCGAATGGCCCTCGCTGCTGCCATCTCGTCGCCGATGCGCCCATAATCTCCATAGCAACTCCCTTTTTTCGATGCACGTTTTCGATGCACGTTTTCGATGCACGTTTTCCTTGCACGCCGGGGGTATCGAGGCGGTGCCGGCCACCCGCCCGTTGAGTTGAGGAGGCAGGGCCATGGCAGTCGTGACAGGTAGCACGCTCGTGG
>DASPZW010000430.1:0-2242 GCA_035636055.1 Actinomycetota bacterium | reverse complement strand
GACCGGCGACATCCGGCACCTCAAGGGCACCGACGGCTACCGGCTCCGCGTGGGGGAGTGGCGCGTCCTTTTCCGCCGTTCCCGCCGTACACCTTGTGACCGTGCGTGACGTCCGCCCGCGAGGCGGCGCGTACAAACCCTAGTCCTCAGGCGCGGGCGGCGCGGCGCGCGACGGGAGCCGAGACAATGAGCACATCACCATTTAGTGCACCAGCTTCGTGAGGACCACGATCAGGGCCACCAGGGCCACGAACCCGCCGGCGATTCCCCAGACGAAGAGCCAGAACCCCCGCTGGGAGGCGGGGGCCGGGAGGTGGCCGATTGGTTTTTCCGGCGAGAGGTCCCGTGCCGACGCACTGACGGGGGCCTTCGGGCGCCCTGCCGGGCGTGAGGGCGGACCCGCCAGCCCACGGCCCGGGCCGCCCGTGGCCACCGGGGGTGGCGGGACGTTGCGGCGAGGGGGCCCGCTGGTGGCCCCTCGGGACGAGGACGCCCCGTAGGCGGGCACGGCGGGGCGGACCGCGTCGGTCTGCGCCGGGATGGGGGCCGCCGGGTGCCGGGTCCTCGGGGGGGCCGGGCGTGGCGCTTCTGTCAGGTCCAGGGCGTCGAGGTCGGCAAGGAGTTCGTCGGCGCTCTGGTAGCGGTTCTCCGGGTACCGGCGCATCGCCGTGAGGACGATGCTCTCCAGCTGCGGCGGGACTTCCGGGCGGAGCTCACGGATCGGCTTCGGGTGCCGCTGCAGGTGGCCCTGCATCACCGCCAGCCAGTTGTCGCCCTCGAAGGGCACCCGGCCCGTCAGGAGCTCGTAGAGCATGATCCCCCAGGAGTAGATGTCGCTGCGCGGGTCGCCGCGATCGCCCTGGATCTGCTCGGGGCTCATGTAGTCGGGCGTGCCCAGGGCCTCGGTGAGGTGGCGCCAGGTCAGGCGCCGGGCACCCGTCAGGAGCGCCGTGCCGAAGTCGATGATCTTGAGCTTGCCGTCCTTGGCCACGATGACGTTCTCGGGCTTGAGGTCGCGGTGCACGATCTTGTGCTTGTGGAGGTAGGAGAGGGCATCGGCGAGCTCGCGGCCCCAGGCGACGGCCTGCGCGACGGGCAGAGGCGTCTTGTGGCCGTGTAACCAGCGCCGGAGGGTTTCGCCCTCGATGTACTCGAGGGCAAGGTACGGCTCGGAACGGTGCTCGCCGGTGTCCACGCTTCCCTGGACGCCCGGATGGTTCAGGTGGCTGGCGATCTCGCTCTCCCGCATGAAGCGCTGGTGGATGCCGGGATCGGCGAACAGGAGTGGGTTCGGGCTCTTGAGGAGAACCATCTGACCCGACCCGGTGTCACGCGCCTTGTACGTCTCGGCGTACGCCCCCTCTCCGAGGGGCTCGACGATCTCGAAGCGATCCAGGCGGTCCCCAGGCTTCAGCCGCATGCAGGGATGCTAACAGGGGGGATACAACAGGCCTCAGTGGAAGCCGGCGAGGATCTGGGCGGCGACGGCATCCTGCGCCGCGGGCATCGAAACCTGCAGGAGCCGGAACCCCTGGGGGTACGGCTTGACGAGCACCATCCCGCCCACGTTGAGTCCCCCCTGGGGGGCGCACGTGTACCGGGGGCCCTTGCCTGGCACGTAGGTGAAGCTCGTGGGGGGGAGGTGCTGGCAGGGCAAGGCCGCCTCGATCGCCCCCAGGTTGACCGTGTGGTCGATGCTGTAGACGGCGGTGCTGGTGACAATCAGGTAGTCGATGCGGGCCGGGCTTGCGGGATCGGTCCAGTGTGCCGCCTGGGACGTGGGGCTCGTGGACACCAGCGGCGTGGCGGTCCAGCCCTGCGGGACCTGGAACCCGTAGGGACCGTCGATGAGGGTGACCCCGTGGAAGAGAGGCGACGTCGGGGATGCCGAGGGCGTCGGCGCCGTGGCCGCCGACCGCGACGGCGTGGGGGAGGGGGACCTGACCGGCAGGGAGACCGTCGGCGAGACGGCAGCGGTCGGGGTGACCGACGCGGGGGGCAGGGTCGGGGTTGCGCTCGCCACCGGGTGGGGACCCGGGGCGGGGGCCCGGTGATGATGGCGGACCAGGAGCAGCCCGCCGCCCGCGGCGAGGACGACGCAGGCGACGAGGCTCGCCGTCTTCAGACGGCTCCGGGCGTTGGGCATGGCAGCGCAGCGAGACTAATGGGTGACGTAAGATTCGGCCATGAGCGGCCCCCGCCGGCGCGGCAGCAAGGGTCCCAACCGCGCTCGAACGCCCGC
>DASPZW010000429.1:0-2764 GCA_035636055.1 Actinomycetota bacterium | reverse complement strand
GGGAACTGCCCCTACAGCTGCAACTACATCTTCCGGGACAGCCTCGGCGAGGCCGCGGCCATCCCGGCGAACCTGGCTGTGGCGGTCGCCAAGCTCCACCCCACGACCGCCGCGCTGGCGTTTGCGAACGACGACAAGTTCTCCTCCGACGGGGCGGCCATCTTCAAGTCAACCTTCACTGCCGACAGCATCAATCTGGTCGACACCGAGCAGTTCCCGAAGGCACAGACGGACTTCTCGACCTATGCCACGAGCATCATCGCCCGCAAGCCCGACGTCGTCGCGATCTCGGGCGTCGGCGGCGTCCCCTCGAAGCTCATCGTCGAGCTCCGGCGCCAGCGCTACGCTGGTCCCATCCTCGGCGGCAACGGCTTCAACAGCTCGTCGGTGTCGTCGCAGGCGGGCCAGGCGGGCGCCGGCGCCCAGTCGGGCAGTGCCTGGTTCCTCGGCACCACCACCACCGTCAACACCAAGTTCGTCGCCGCGTACAAGGCGAAGTACAACGCCAACCCCGACCAGTTCGCGGCCCAGGCCTACACCGCGGTGTACCTCTTCGCCGAGGCGGCGCGCCACGCGACGCTGACCTTCAACGATCCTGCGAAGGACCGGGACGCCCTCAAGGCGGCCCTGGAGAAGGTGTCCCTCGACACGCCGTTGGGGCCCTTCAGCTTCACCAGTGCCCACGACGTGCACCAGCCCATCTATGTGGTCGCCATGGATGGCGCGGGCGGGTTCA
Organism: Actinomycetota bacterium; assembly: GCA_035636055.1. Taxonomy (GTDB): domain Bacteria; phylum Actinomycetota; class CADDZG01; order JAHWKV01; family JAOPZY01; genus JAOPZY01. The sequence goes on along the minus strand of DASPZW010000429.1, from coordinate 2,028 downwards.
CGTTGGTGGACACCGTGCAGCCGTAGCCGGGGATGCTGTCGCAGGCCCTCAACGGCCTCTTCACCGGCAGCATCTACGCCCTCTTCGCCGTCGGCTACACACTGGTGTTCGGCGTGCTCGACATCCTGAACCTCGCCCACTCGGCGGTCTTCATGCTGGGGGCGGTGATTGCGTACACCCTGGCGGTGACCCTCGGCTTCCCGTTCGTCGTGGCGGCGCTGGGTGCCACCCTCGCCTGCGCGGTCATCGGCTACGGGATCGACCGCGTCGCCTTCCGGCCCCTCCGGCACCGGTCGGCCCCACCGATCAGCGCCCTGCTCACGAGCATCGGCCTGGCGCTGGTCTTCGTGAACATCGCCGAGCTGCGCTTCGGGGCCAACTCCCGGGCGCTGCCGGCGTCTGTCGCCCTCTCGGGCTCACTGCACGTCGGCAACCTCGTCCTCGAGGACAGCAAGATCGCGACACTCGTGCTCAGCCTCGCCCTGGCCGCCATCCTCGGGTGGGTCGTCCGCCGGACCCGGGCCGGCCGGGCGGTCCGGGCCGTGGCCGAGAACCCGAAAGCGGCGCAGCTCATGGGGATCGATGTCGATGCGGTCATCGCCTGGACCCTCGTGGTCAGCTCGGCGCTTGGCGCCGTCGCCGGGATCCTCTACGGGCTGTCGCAGCACGACATCAGCCCGTTCATGGGCCGAGACCAGATCGAGCTCAAGGGCCTGGCCGTGATCGTCCTGGGCGGGATGGGGTCCATCCGGGGGGCCGTCGTGGCCGGGTACCTTCTCGGGCTTGCCGAGGTGGCGGCGCAGGTCTTCCTCGGGTCCAACGTGTCCGCGGGCGTCGCGTTCGCCGTGCTGTTCCTGGCGCTGGTCGCGTTCCCCGGCGGCATGCTCCGGGGGCGCCGCGTCGCCCGGGAGGTCTGAGCGGCGTGCAGTTCTTCGTGCAGCTCTTCAGCGACCCGCTCACCTTCTACCGCGCCCACCAACTCCTGCTCGCTCAGATCGGCATCAACGCCCTGCTGACCCTCTCCATGTACCTCACGCTCCGGGCCGGGATGCTGACGCTCGCCAACGTCGGCTTCATGGCCGTCGGGGCGTACACCTCGGTCCTGCTGCACGTGAACGGCCACCTGCCCCTGCTGCTGGCGGTCCTCGCCGGCGTCCTGGCGGCGGGCCTGCTCGCCGTCCCCATCGGGGTCCCCGTGCTCCGGCTGTCCGGCATCTTCCTCGCCATCGCCACGATCGGCTTCGGTCAGGTCGTCGTCGGCGCCATCCTCAACATCCCCCTCACCGGCGAGGGCCGGGGGCTGACCGTGCCGGACGCCAGTGCGTCGCTGCTTCCCGCCTACCTGTCCCTGGTGGCGGTTGCCTCCGTCCTCTGGCGGGTGGGCAGGACGCGCCTCGGCATGGCCTGGGACGCCATCCGGGAAGACGCCCTTGCCGCGGCGGCCCAGGGGATCGACGTCGCCCGCTACCGCCTGCTCGCGTTCGTCCTCGGGGCGGTCCTCGCCGGCTATGCGGGCGCGCTGGAGGCCCACATCAACTTCTTCATCGACACCTCCCTCTACACGTTCCAGCGCGTCGTCGGGGTGCTGGTGTTCGCCACGCTCGGTGGCGTCGCCCGGGTGGCCGGCCCGGTCGTCGGCTCCACGATCCTCACCGCCCTGCCCGACATCATCCGCTTCGCCTCGAGCTACCGGGACGGCCTGTACGGGGTCATCCTCATCGCGCTGGTGATCTTCCGGCCGCAAGGGCTCCTCGGTAGCCTCGTTGGCCGGCGACGGGGGGCAGGCGTTCGCCGCCCCGGCCGCCCCCGCCGGCTGGTGCGGCGGTGATCCTCGAGGTTGCCGGGGTCGCCCGGCACTTCGGGGGCGTCCGGGCGGTCGACGGGGTGGACCTGGCCCTGGCCGACGGCGAGTTGCTCGGCCTCATCGGGCCCAACGGAAGTGGCAAGACGACGCTGATCGACCTCATTAGCGGGTTCCAACGGCCAGACCGCGGGACCCTGGCCTTCGCCGGGAACCCGGTCACCGGC
>DASPZW010000428.1:0-2239 GCA_035636055.1 Actinomycetota bacterium | reverse complement strand
TGGCTCGGCGATCTGCCGGTCAACCTCGCCGGCAGGTACCACGTCCCGGTCGAGTCCTGCGGCGCCGGCTGGGCGGTTGCCGAAGAGGCCACCAACCCGTGGCAGCTCGAGCCGCGGGTCAGGGAGATCAGGGCGGCGGTCTCCGCGTTCAAGCAGTCCGTGGACCGGCTCGCCGCGGCGCTTGCCCAGGGCGACGAGATCTACCGTGCCGAACTCGCTCGGCTGCGGGCGGAGGAACGAACCGAGGCTATTGCCCGGAGTGCTTTCCAGAGCAGCTTCGGTACCCACATGCAGGACGTCAAGGCGAGGAGGCCGGATGGAAGCTGACTGGGAACGACCGCAGTACGCACCGGGGGGTGGCGATGCCTCGGTGCTCTTCATCGTGTTCGGGCCCAAACCCAACCCGCTGCGGGTGACGTCGCTCGCGCACCGCGTCGTGCCGATGGACCTGGCCCTCGAGCTCGAGTACCAGGACCCGCAGGTGGCGTCGGGCCTCCTCGTGTCCCCCTTCGGGCAGAGCCTCCTACTGGGGTGGCAGGGGGACGACGCCGCGACGCTGGCCGCCGAGGGCTGCATGGTCATGCGGGCCGAGGTACCCGACCCGAAGGACCTTCGCTACTTCCGGAATTGCGTCGGGGTCGTCACGGCGATCCTGGAGGCGGGGGGCCGGGCCGCCGCGAACGTCCAGTCGCTCGGCATGTTCACGGCGGAGCAGTGGCGCGCGGTCATCTTCGCCCCGGACACGCCCCAGCCCCGCCTCCACGTCAACGTCTTCCACGGCGAGGAGGAGGGCGGCGCCGTCTGGGTCCACAGCCGGGGCTTGCGGGCCTTCGGCCGGCCCGACCTGAGCATCCGCAACGTCCCCGCCGATGCCCTCCCGGCGGCGTCCGAGCTCTGCAACCGGCTGATCGAGGCGCAGGCCTTTGGCGAAGTCATCGCCGACGGCAAGCCGATCGACCTCCCCGGACTGGCGGAGGGCCTCGCGGCCCGCCACCAGGGCCACCTCGAGGACCCCGACTTCAACAACGTGCACATCGAGCTCACCTGGTCCTCAACCAACGGAGCCGAAGCTGGAGGCTTCTGACACGAGAATTCCCAGACGGCGGTGGCCATGGGGAAGATCGACCACTTTCCGTGGTCACTGGGACCACCCATGTTCCCATAACACCGGTTCAGGTTGCCTTGCAGAAGCCACGGACCCCAAACTCTGGCTGTTTGACCGCGCCTGGCGCGGCGAGACAGCCAAAGATGCGTCGGCTCCCTCCCACCAGGTTCGACGGCGACCACAGAACGTGGCGACGCTGGAGTGACGGCAGCCCGGTCCGAGGCCGCGTAAAGGCACCTTTGGCTGACCGCTACTTGGTGAAGCCCATGTCCTCGTAGTTGGTGGAGGCGAAGCCGAAGGCGCCGAAGTTCGCCAGCGTTGTGCGCTCGGCCACGAGCTGGGGCCGCTGGAACAGCGGGAGCGAATGGACCTCCCGCCAGATCGCGGTATCGATCTGGTTGCCGAGGTCGATCACCTTCTGAGGGTCGGTCGCCGCCGAGGCCTGGGCGAAGAGCTGGTCGATGCCGGCGGACCCGATCCGGGCGTAGTTCTGGCGGATGGTGACCGTGCCGTTCGCTTCCGTCGTCGGGTTCTTGTAGATGCCCAGGCTGGACGTGATGGGGAACACGGTGCCCTGCCAGGAGAACAGGGCGAGGTCGAAGTCGCCCACGGTCACGTAGCCGTCGAAGAACCGCTGGCTCGGGACGGTCTGGACCTGGACTGTCACGCCGACGGCCTCGAGCTGGTCCTTGATGAGGCCCGCTTCCGTGGCGGCCTCGGGCGTGCCGTCGGGGATGACGAGGCGGACGCTCAGCGGCTGCCCGTTCTTGCTCCGCACGCCGCCTGCCGCCGTCGAGGTAACCTTCCATCCCTCCTGGTCGAAGAGCGCCGCCGCCTTGGCGGGGTTGGCCGTGGAGAAGTCGCCGGCGTTGTTGCGGTAGCCGTGCTGGTTCGCCATGAAGATGTGGTTGTCCAGGGTGGTGGTGGGCGCCCCGAGGGGGTCGAGGAGCGCCTTGGCGATGGCAGCCCGGTCCAAGGCGAGGGCGATAGCCGTGCGGAGGTTGGCGTTGGCAAGTGTCGGGCTCGTGCCGTTGAAGGTGAGCTGGCGGAAGGTGGGTCCGGCGGCCCGGCGGACGACCACGCCGGGCATGGCCTGGGCCTTCTTCAGCTGCCCGGCGTCAGGAGGGATGCCCA
>DASPZW010000427.1:0-2221 GCA_035636055.1 Actinomycetota bacterium | reverse complement strand
GATGACCGGTCCCTTGGGCACAGTCTCAGGTGAGGTCCTCGTTGCCATCGGTGAGCGCTTGCGGCTGGTGCTGCAACTCTAGGAGCCTGGTGCTTTTTGCCGTAGGTGCTCGCGATTCGCTTCGCGCTCCCGGAGAATGACCTCCAGGTAGGCCAACTTCCGGGAGGAGCAACGATGACTCTGGGCAGGGCGCAGCGCCAACTCGACATCCTCGACGAGAACCGCCGGTTCTGCGAGAAGCTCGTGGGTGAGAAGTCGGTGTATGCCCTGCTGCAGCGCGAGCGGGACCAGCTCTTCCCCGACGAGATGTTCGCAGACCTGTTCGCCAAGCGGGGGCGGTGTTCGATTCCCCCGTGCGTGGTGGCCGTGGTGATGGTGCTCCAGAAGGCGGAGGGGCTGTCGGACCGGGAGGCGGTGGAGAGCCTTACCTTCGACCTGCGCTGGAAGTACGCGGCGGGGGTGGAGGGCTTCCAGGAAGGCTTCGTCCACACGGTGCTCGTGAACATGCGGGCACGCCTGCGGGACTCGGCCGACCCGCACCGCATCTTCCGGGTCTCCAAGGAGGTTGCCGGAGAAGCCGGGCTGATCGGCCTCAAGCGGGTGCTCGACTCCACCCCCCTGTACGACGCGGTGGCCACCCAGGACACCGTGACACTCATCCGCAGCGCCATCCGGGGCCTGCTGCGGGTCGCCGACGATGAGCTGGAGGCGCAGATCCGCAGGTACCTGCGCCGGGACGACGACTACGCCCGGGCCGGCAAGCCAACCTGCGACTGGGACGATCCCGAGGCACGGGAGGCGATGATCGACGACCTGGTGCGTGACGGCCTGGAGGCGCTCAGGGAGCTGGAGGGCCGCACACTCACCGAAGAAGTCGGCCAGGCCGCCGAGCTCCTGGCGACGGTCATCGGCCAGGACATCGAGCAGACCGGCGAGGGGGTCTTCCGCATCGCCCGGCGCACGGCACCGGACCGGGTGATCTCGACCGTTGACCCCGAAGCCCGCCACGGCCGCAAGTCCTCCGCCCACGGCTTTGACGGCTTCAAAGGGCATATGTCCATCGACCCCGACTCCGAGATCATCACGGCCGCCGAGGTGGGCGACGCCAACAAGGGCGACGGCGAGATGATGCCTGAGCTGCTCGAAGAGTTCGCGCCCGCCGAGGGCGAGGAGGTCCCCGGGCCAGGCGAGCCCGTCCAGCCCGGGGCACCCGCCGACGATCCCCACAACATTGAACCCCCGTCTGCATCGGCAGACAAGCCGGCCCCGCTCGAGCCTGGCCCGGCGGTCTACGGGGACTCGGCCTACGGAGGCGGGGCAAGCCTGGCGCTGCTGGAGCAGATGGGGGTCACGCCCATGGTCAAGGTGCAGGAACCCCATGCACGAGGCGGCTGCTTCACCAAGGACCGCTTCGTCATCGACCTCGCCGGTGCCGTCGTCACCTGCCCCAACAACGTCACGGTCGCCCTGCGACCGCTCAACGACGGGGGAGGCCATGCGAGCTTCGGCAAGGCGTGCTCGGGCTGCCCGCTGCGGGCGCGCTGCACCACCGCCAGGGACGGCAGGGTGATCAGCGTCGGCGTCCACGAAGCCCTCCTGCAGGAGGCCCGCCGGACCCAGACCGATCCCACGTGGCAGGCCGACTACAAGTCCACCCGGCCCAAGGTGGAACGCAAGCAGGCCCACTGCATGCGCCGCCGCCACGGCGGGCGGAGGGCGCGCGTGCGCGGCAAGGTCAGGGTGGACCAGGACTTCAAGCTCCTCGCAGCAGCAGGCAACTTTGCCCGGCTCGCGGTCCTGGGTGTCGCCAGCACCGCCGGAACGTGGGCAGCAGCCTCGATCTGACGGCAGGGAGGCAAAGATGATGCCGATCCGGCGCCTGTGAACGCCAGATCAGCCCTGTCGGCGGTTAGCCACCACCACCAAAGGCGTTTTCTCATGAAGCCGGCCCCGAGGGACGGCTCGATCCAGCGCTATGTCCAGCTCACGGGGGCCCCACAGGGGCCCATTGGGCACCACCCACCTAGAGGCATCGCCCAAGTCACCACCGCCGCCAAACCATGGCCCGGGAGCGTGCCGTTGTCGGCAGCTCGCAACGCATTGCCCACTCGGCGGCCTGGACAACCCGCCAATGATGAGTCGGCCGCCTGGGAGTCTCGACCTCGCGCGGCGCTGTGCTCGAAGATCAGGCGACAACCTAAGGGTCCTCATCCCGTGCCTT
>DASPZW010000426.1:0-3767 GCA_035636055.1 Actinomycetota bacterium | reverse complement strand
GGCCCGCCCGGCGTCGGCGACCTCCGAGACCGAAACGCTCAGCCCGGCGCCCCGCAGGTCCCGGGAGAACGAGACGACGGCATCCAGGAGCGACACCGCTACCCCGCCACCTCCCCGGCGACCTGCGGTTCGGCTCGGTCGATGTCGCTGCGGTGCTTGAGCAGTATCGAGAGCGTCCTGCGTATGGCCTCCCCGTCGAGCGTGGCGATGCCCAGCTCTCCCAGGGCGCGGGCCCAGTCGAGGGTCTCGGCGATCGAGGGTGCCTTCCTGAGATCCATGTCGCGGAGGTTGCGCACCACCCGAACCACCTCGTCGGCCAGATGCTCCTCGATGCCCGGGACCTTGGTGAGCACGATGGCCCGCTCCCGCTCGATCGTGGGGTAGTCAAGCCACAGATAGAGGCACCGGCGCTTGAGGGCCTCGGAGAGCTCCCGGGTGCCGTTGGAGGTCAGCACGGTGAAGGGACGCACCTCGGCGGCCACGGTCCCGAGCTCTGGGATGGTCACCTGGAAGTCGGAGAGTACCTCCAGAAGCAGCGCCTCGGTCTCCATCTCGATACGATCGACCTCGTCGACCAGGAGCACCACGGGCTCCGTGGACCTGATCGCCCGGAGGATCGGGCGCTCAAGCAGGAACGGCGCCGAGAAAATGTCCTCCTCCAGTCGCCCCCAGTCCTCGGTCTCGCGGTCCGCCTGCAGCCGCAGCAGCTGCCTTCGGTAGTTCCATTCGTAGAGGACCTTGGTCTCGTCCAGCCCCTCGTAGCACTGGAGCCGGATGAGCTGGGTTCTCGTGCCCTCGGCGATCGCCCGAGCGAGTTCGGTCTTCCCGGTGCCCGCGGGGCCCTCAATCAGAAGCGGTTTGCCGAGGCGGGCCGCCAGGTAGGCCACGGTGATGGTCGCCTGGTCGGCCAGGTACCCGGCGCGCTGCAGGGCCGAGGCGACCTCGTTGGGGGACTGGAAACTCAGCTCCAGCGTCACCGCGTCATACTATCTGCCGCGGGGAACTATATGCTTCTTGCATCATGCAGATTCTCGTGGCCGGCGTGGGGAACCTTCTCCGGGGCGACGACGGGTTTGGGGTTGAGGTTGCGAGGGCGCTCATGCGCCGTTCCCTGCCTCCCGGGGTCCGGGTGGTGGAGACCGGCATCGGTGGCATTCACCTGGTCCAGGAGATGATGACCCCCACCGACGCGCTGCTGGTCATCGATGCCGTGGACCTGGGCCGGCCCCCCGGGACGGTGCTGGTGATAAAGCCCGAGGTGATCGACGTGCATGCTTTCGCTCCCATGGAGCGCTACGACGCCCTGGCCGACATGCACTACGCCAAGCCCGAGCGCGCCTTCATGCTGGCCAAAGCCCTGGGGGTCCTCCCGGGGCTGTTCCTGATGGTCGGCTGCCAGCCCGTGGACGCGGAGCGCCTTGGCGAGGGCCTGAGCCCGGAGGTGACCGTGGCGGTGGCGGTGGCGGTGGCGGAGGTGGAGCGAATCGTCACACACTGGCTGGCCGAGCAGGAGATGGTGAGATGACGCCCCCAAGCGCCCAGGAGATCATCGAAGGCCTGGAGGCCCGGCTGCGCAAGACCCCGAAGCTCAACAGGCCGCTGGAGCACGGCCTGCTTCGGTACCAGCTCGCTCTGGCGTACGTGGAGTCGCCCCTGGGTATCCGACGCGTCAACTTCGTCAAGGCTCTGGAGTCGTTGCACGAGGCGCTGTCGTTGTTCAGCCCGATCGAGCACCCCATCGAGTACGCCCGTTCGCGCAACGCCCTGGGCGTCGTGCTGCGGGAGCTCGGGAAGAAGGAGGATGCCGCCGAGGCATTCCGGGATGCGGCGGAGCGTTTGCCCGACGGCACCCATCGGGGCGAGCGAGGCGGCGCCCTCAACAACCTCGGGCTGACCCTCGGCGAGCTGGGGCGGCCGCAGGAGGCCGTGACCGCGTACGAGGAGGCCCTCAGGGCCTTCGAGGGAGACGCCTTCGTCCGCCAGCGTATCTCCGTGCTCTACAACCTGGGGCAGGCTCAAGGCTCCCCCGAGACCGGCGAGGGACTACAGCGGGCACTCGCCATCTACGAGCAGGCCCTGAAGCTGGCGAACCCGCAGGAGATGCCGGACCAGTGGGCACTCCTCCACCATGCTCGGGGAGGGGCGCTCACCGGGCTGGGCCGCTTCCCGGAGGCGGTGGAGGCCTTCCACCTGGCGCTCGGGGTCTTCACCCGTCCCCGCTTCCCCTTCCACCATGCCCTTGCCATGAACAACCTCGGCCTGGCCTACGCGCAGCTCGGCGATCGCTCTTCCCTCCGCAGGGCCGTGGCGGCCTTCGAGGAGGCCCTTTGGGTGCTCGACATCCGCCTGCACCGCCAGGTGTACGAGGAGGCCTACCGCAACCTCCACATCGCCGAATCAGCCCTCAAGGAACTGGGCGAGGCCGGGGGCCGCGCCGACTACTTCGCCCGGGTGCTCGACGAGTCCCCGGACGCGGAGCGTCTGGGGATGCTGCGGGAGCGCATCGAGTACTTCCTGCGCCTCCCTGAGCCCAGCCGCAGCGAGGAGCTGGCAGATCTGGACCGTGCGGTCCTGGCGCTGGACGAGCGGGGTGCCTGGCGTGTGACGGCCACCTGGCTGAACGTCCTCATGGAACTCCCCAATGAGGCGCTGGTTGCCGGCCTGCAAGCCCGGCTCGCCGCTCACGAGGCCCTCGACCCCCAGGCCCGGCAGAATGCGGACTGGATGCTCGACATGGTGATCACCCAGGAGCTGCTCGCACCCCAGCGGATGCGGGTACGGGACACGCTGTCGATGCTGGGCCACGAACGCCCGGCGGAGGTGCCCGAGGTGCCAGTGCCCGAGGGGACTCGGACCCCCGCCGAAGACGCTCCCGAGGTCGACGAGATCCTGTTCAAAAGCCACCAGGAGTTCGGCGACGCGCAGCACCCGGCGGTGAACCCCCGGCGATGAGTGACGAGGGCGACCCCCCCTTCCCGATTCCCGGGAACTTCCCCCTGCCCCTCGAGCATGGGCTCACCCCCATGGAGATCGCCAGCGACGAGCCGCTCAAGGCGGCGGAGCGGTTCTTTCAGGCGCTCGCCGGTGACGACGCGCGAGGGCTCTGGGACTGCTTCGGCGAACAGGCGAGATCGTACGTGCTCAATGTCGGGTTGGAGCGGGGCATGGACTTCGACCTGAACAGCCGTCTGCGACAAGGTACCGCCACCGACCAGGAGTTCGAGGAGTTCATGGGCGACCTCCTCCAGGGTGTGCGCCGGGACCTGCGCGGGGTGGATATCCAGCGGCTGGCCTTCGAGTCGCAGGTGGAGCCGGAAACCACCCTGCGGGTCCGGGTCACCTACCTGGTGACCCTTGGCGAGCCAGGCGTCGGCATTGTGACGGCGGTTCCCGCCGGCTCCCTGGTCATGGTCCTGGAGCGCGACGACTGGAAAGTGGAACGGATCGTCCCCCGCCCGGGAGGGGACCTGGGGGGCGTCGTGGCGCAGCGAAAGGGAAACGGGCATCGAAGCTGAGCAACTGGAGGCCCAACTGACCACCGAGACGCTGGGGCGACCCATGCGCACCTATCCCGTCGCCGTCTCGGTGGAGGCGTTGGCCACCGCCTGGGCCCGCCAGGAGCAGGCGCCGGAGGGAGCGACCGTGGTGGCCAACCAGGAGTTGGCCGCCAGGGGCCGCCGAGGCACGGTGTGGAAGACGATCCCCGATCGGTCGCTGTCGTTCGCCGTGGTCCTGCGCCCGGCCCTTCCTCCCGCCGGAGAGCAGTT